>JAXMAC010000021.1:0-4010 GCA_046350595.1 Candidatus Brocadiaceae bacterium
ATAAAATCTACCCGACCAATTTGTTTAAATCAGGTATTTTAAAGGAGATTTGGAACTTTTTATTTTTATTCGGCTGCATTATATACTCTATTTCAAATTTGATTGCAAGGAAAAAACAGACAATTCAGCAGGTAAAAGGTGTGTGCCGACAGGACACCCTTCAGAAAAATCCTTGCAATTCATAATTTTTAATAAGATACTACATATTAAACCCAATTTAACGCATAATGACTTTCTCTCTCTTTGCGGTTCATTAAAAACCTTCTTTATTTCTCATGGGCACAAAAAAAGTTTTTTACCTTTCCATCCTTCTCTTCTCCATCGTAATTGTTGGACACACGGTCATTGCACAAACGACTGGGGTATTAGGACCACCCTCTGTCAACGCCATTCCGCTACCCGTAGGATCGGGCGCAAGGGCGCTGGGTATGGGCGGGGCTTTCATTGCCGTGGCAGATGATGCAACTGCTGCGTCCTGGAATCCCGGCGGGCTGACACAACTGGAACGACCGGAATTTTCCATCGTTGGTTCGTTCCTGGCCACGCAACAGGACTACGACCCTGGCAGCACACAGGTGTTTGTAGACGAAGAAACCGTATCCCGTGGCGACCTGAATTTTGCCAGTATTTCGTATCCCTTCAGGATACTGGGAAAGAATCTCGTGGCATCCCTCAATTATCAGCAGGTGTATGATTTCCATACGAACATGAATTATCTCCAGATATATGAATATAAACCTACGAATACCTACGAGGAGTGGGACGCAACCTTTGAATCAAAGGGCGGTATCGGCGCCCTAACGCCTGCCCTTTCCCTCCAGGTAACGCCAAAATTGTCTGTTGGTGTTTCCGTAAACATCTATACGGACGAATTTTTTGGCGACTACGCCTGGAAACAGACATCAAAAACCAATATTACCGGAAAGAAAACCGATACTGGTGAAACCTATACGGGCTTTGAAAACAGAACGGATACCTATAAGAATTTTCAGTCGGTGAATGCAACAATAGGTATATTGTGGGATGTGTGGGAAAAGGACAAAAAGCGCCTTACCTTAGGCGCCGTATATGATACCCCTTTTACGGCAGACCTTGACCGCAAATCAGAGTTCTTCGCGGTTAGACCCAACACTAAGAATCCACCCAACGAAGATACCCAGAGCCTCGATATCGATTATCCCATGTCATTCGGACTTGGGTTGAGTTTCCGGTGTAATGACGCATTATCATTTTCCCTTGATACGACGTGGACAGACTGGTCTGAATATATGCTGAAAAATGAATTTGGAGATAAGTGGCGGCCCATTGGATATGCAAAGGCAGGCAGGGATATTGAAGATACCTATGCGGTGAGATATGGAACGGAGTATTTACTCTTTCAGGAAAAAATGATTATCCCCCTCCGTGGCGGTCTGTTCTACGAGCCGCGTCCGTCTTTAGACAACCCCGCCGATTTTTATGGTTTCAGTGTGGGAACGGGTGTAACCTTCCAGCGATTCAGCATTGATAGCGCCTATCAATTCCGATGGGGCAATCTCCCCGGCGAAGATATGGGGCAGTGGCTCAAGGGGGCATCCTTTGACCAGCAAGAACACCTCTTCCTCCTCTCCTGCATCGTCTATTTTTAGTAACATGGTGGATTCGCTTCGCTTAATCCCCCCTTAAAAAGGTTGGGGCTGGAATCTGTGCAAAAAGTCTTTTCTTGCCTGTCATTGCGAGCCTGTCTGCGTGCGGTCATGCACAGGCAGACGACAGCGATGCAATCTTTCCTTTTATCGCTTATAATACTTCGCCCCCAGCTACGACCATTAACCAAGGTTCAATTTGAAATGCGCGTGCGCATATCCGCCAACAGGTATGGTGACCGTTTTTTCTTTCGATACATATCCCGTTGCTGAGGCACGTACAGTCCATATGCCGTCCGGATGGGCGATATTATATTGTCCATTTGCATCTGTGTTACCGGAATAATTCGTTTCAACGACAACAACGGTAGCACCGGGTATCGGATTATACGGGGAAATATTTTCTTTTACGGTTCCATCAACGCCACTTGCCATAGCATCTCCTTTCTTCTAAAAGTTACATGAATAAGACCTTCGACACCTTAAAGTTTTTATTGTCCACTGGTAGGAGCCGCCTCCCCGACGGCGATGGGCACGTCCAACAGCGAGCAATCTTCCGTCTCCAACAGGAGTTGGCTCCTGCCAAAAACGTTGAAAATATTTAACATCCCTGTAGGGCGAGGCTTTAGCATTGCCATGTGCAACACTAAAGGACTACCCTACAACAAACAACGAAATTCCTGACACAGCATAGGCGCAACCAATCTTCTTTATGAAAGAGGGGAGATTGCTTCGGAAAAACCCTCGCAATGACATATAGACTATGCACTTAGACGGTACACTGCACGTTGTCATCGCGCCCCTATTCTGTCGTTGCGAGCGAAGCGAAGCAATCTTTCTCTCATAAACAGTGCCGGCTGACAAGGGGTGAAGTGGGTTGTAAAATACTTACAAAAAAGATGTTTTTACACAGTAATACTATAACCATCATCACTCCTCTGCATTGGTGGCATATTTGAGATCTCTTTTTGAGTAATCACCATAGCTGACATGCGCCTTATTCTTTGCATCAATCGCAATAGAGGTAAACCAACCAACGTCTCCTGCCATATCGAGCGCCTTCCGTTTCCACGCGCCAGACCTGTTTGTGGCGTACTTAAGATTCTGGTTTGTACTATCACGGTAGCTGATGTAGACACGGTTTTTATTGTCAATCGCTATGGACGAATATCCGCCAACACTTCCATCAGAATCAATCGTTTCTATGTTCCATGATTGACCTGTCGGCGCTTTTGTTGCGTATTTGAGGTCAAAATTGGTTACGTCGTAGTAACTGATATGAACCGTATTGTTTGTCCCCACGGCAATAGATGTGTAGAACCCAACGGCATTTTCACTATCAACCGTTGTTATATTCCATACACCGGATTTGCCTTTTCTTGCATAGTTCAGATTGTCGTTTGTCTGGTCGTAGTAGCTTATATGTATCCTGTTGTTCTTGTCAATTGCTATCGATGTATACCTGCCGGTGATTTCTCCTTGACGGCTATCAACCTCCTCGGTTTCCCATTCACCAGAATCTGTTGCATTTGTGGCGTGTTTAAGTGCGGTGTATGAAGCGCCGTCATACCATGCCGCATAATAGCTTATATGTGCCTTTCCGGACGTATCAATGGCAATATCGGTATCCCAGCCTGCCGTGCCTTTGCTGTCTATGGTTTGTGTTGTCCATGTGCCGGACACATTGCGAGTGGCATATTTGAGGTCGTAATTTTTTGCATCGTAGTATGAGATGTGGGGATTGCCTTCTTTATCAATTGCAATAGCGGAAGAAAAACCGACGTTTTCTTCATCATCAACTGTTTTTGTTATCCATGTACCCGATTCATCTTTCGTTGCGTATTTGAGGTGTTTATTTGTTTCATCCGTATAACTGATGTGCGGTTTCCCCGATGAGTCAAGAGCGATGGAAGTATACAATCCCACCTTCCCAACGGTATCCACCCGGGTTTTTGTCCAGGCAGCTTCTGCAGCACCTTGAGCTGAAAAAAGGTAACTAACAAGAATAAAGAATATACCCATCATCCATGTTTTGTTAGGCATCATACCACCCATCCTTTCCCCCCTGGGATATTGTTTCATTAGGTTATTGTCGTTGCAAACGATAGTGAACCAATTCTGACACTCGGTAACACAAGAGATTGCTTCATCACTCCGTTCCTCTCAATGACGTGAGGGCTGTATACTTTTTCAGTAACAATACACCAGATGTTAAATCCCACTAATATTTTTTACTTCTATTAAGATTGTATATTACTGAGTTTAAGGACGCAAGATATTTTACCTACGGTTTATACGCGCAATAAAATATCACTAGAATTTCATGAAAATTAGTGCTAAACTCTTTACCTTAAATATATGCATACGTTTAATGAGGCATGCGGA
>JAXMAC010000021.1:4110-5396 GCA_046350595.1 Candidatus Brocadiaceae bacterium
AAAAGGATTATCCTTCGTGACCGAAGAAAAAACCCGAAAACGCAAAGGGATTGTGCATATTAATCACGATTACTGCAAACGCTGCGGTATCTGTGTGAACTTTTGTCCGGTAAAAAACCTGGAAATTCGCCAGCAAAAATTAGTGGAATTAGAACATTGTATTGCGTGCAGGACGTGCGAGCGTTACTGCCCTGATATCGCCATAGAAATTGAGGAGATCGATGCCAAAGCAGTTGTTACAGGGTAATCAGGCCATCGCTTTGGCTGCCGAGGTTGCAGGGTTAAAATTCTTTGCGGGCTATCCCATCACACCGGCTTCCGAGATCATCCACGAACTGGTCAATAAAAGACAGATGAAGGTACTCCAGATGGAAGACGAGATCGCCTCCATAAACGCCGTTATGGGCGCTTCACTGGCGGGAGTTAAGGCAATGACCGCCACGTCGGGACCCGGATTCTCCCTGATGCAGGAAAGTATTGGCCACGGCCACATGATGGAAGTGCCCATGGTAATCGTAAATGTCCAGAGGGTAGGACCAAGCACCGGTATGCCTACCCTGCCGGCGCAGGGAGATGTAATGCAGTGCATACATGGCAGTCATGGCGATTACTTTCCCATCGTTTTTTACCCCAACTCCGTTGCAGAACTCTATCAATACACGGTCGCGGCCTTTAATGCAGCTGAGGAATCACTGAGTCCCGTCATCCTCCTCAGCGACGGTTATATTAGTCATCTGTATGAGACAATCACTCCACACAGAGACTTCGAGATTAAAAATCGCAGCCGTTCGCCGCTGGGCGCCAGTAACCGACACTTTACCGGACTGTCACATGAAGACTCAATACCGAAGACCTCCGATATTGACAACTACCGGCAGCTTATTAGCCGTTTTCAGGAAAAACAACAGTTAACGGCACAACGATATAATTACTATGAATATCTGGAATGCAGCAAGGAGACTGACACACTCCTCATATCATACGGGGCGCTTTCCCGGGTGGCCTATTATTTCAAAAATTTTTTTTCGCTCTACCGCCCTGTCCGCATGTTCCCCATCGTTGAGGAAATCAAGACCATTGCGCCAAAATATAAACGAATCATCATGATGGAAATGAACACAGGGCAATACGTCCGCGAGATTGAACGCCTGTTACGCAGAGAGATTGAGTTTATACCCATCCTCGGCGGCCGCATCGACCTGCAGGAAATAAAACAAAAATTAAGAGAGGGAAACAATTAGAATACATGTATTAACTTATAGCATGGATTAATAAACCGATTAAAC
>JAXMAC010000021.1:5496-38549 GCA_046350595.1 Candidatus Brocadiaceae bacterium
GGAAATGGCATTGTCCTGAAAACCATCTGCCAGGCATTTGACGAACTCAACTTGCCCAAAAACGGCACGGTCGTTGTTTCCGGCATCGGCTGTTCAGGCAGGAGCGCGGGACACTTTGACCTCGATTCTGTGCATACGGCGCACGGGAGGGCAATCCCCGTGGCAGAAGGCATTAAATATGCCAAAGATGTCCTGAATGTGATTGTGGCAAGCGGAGACGGTGATTTGCTCGGCATCGGCGGCAACCATTTATTACATGCCATACGAAGGAATACCAATATTACCGTTATTTGTTATGCGAACGAGACCTATGGTATGACCGGCGGTCAGGTCTCACCCACGACGCCTCATAATATTAAGACGCTGACCACACCCAACGGCAATCCGGATTATCCTGTTGATGTACAATTTCTCTTTAAACACCACAACTGTTTTTTTGCCCGTTCAACCGTCTATCACTTAAACCACCTGAAGAAGTGCATTGTGGAGGCATTGAAATTTCAAGGATTCTCTTTCGTTGAAGCAAGGACGATGTGTATTGTTAATTATGGACGTCGTCTGGGATACAAAAACTCAAACGAAATGCTCCTGCACTATAAGGAATTTTACAAAATAAACGATAATGCAGAAGAACTGGCGCCGAACGAAATCGGGATGATAAAAACAAACACTTTAATCAAATCGTAAATTTTATTCTTCCTGATATTTTCCAATGGTCCTGTACTTTTGATACCGCCTTTCAAGAAGTTTATCCATGGGAATTGTCTTCAATTCTTCAAGATATTTTACGATGTGTGATTTCATGGTATATACCATAGCCCTGGGATCCTTGTGGGCAGCGCCAACGGGTTCCTGAATTATCTCATCTGCAATGCCAAACCGTAACAAATCCTTCGCCGTCAGTTGCAACGCCTTTGCTGCCTCCGGCGCGCTTTCGCCGTTTTTCCACAAGATTGCAGCGCATCCTTCGGGCGATATGACCGAGTAGTATGCATACTCCAGTATTGCAAATTTATCTCCTATACCAATACCCAATGCGCCACCGCTACCACCTTCACCAATAACAATATTGATAATCGGTGTTTTCAATTGAGACATTTCATAGATATTTTCTGCAATTGCGTGGGCCTGTCCCCTTTCCTCTGCGCCGATATCAGGATTAGCGCCCGGGGTATCAATGAGCGTTACAACGGGCAGGTGGAATTTTTCCGCCAGTTTCATTTTTTGCAACGCCTTGCGGTAGCCCTCAGGATTGGGCATCCCAAAATTACAGGCGATGCGTTCCTTCGTGCTCTTCCCCTTCTGCTGTCCGATAATCAGAATCTTTTCCTGCCCAATTCGCCCCAATCCACAAATAATCGCCTTGTCATCTCCAAAACGCTTGTCTCCGTGGAGTTCAACAAAATCCTCTATCATAAAATTCACATAGTCTGCTGCAAGGGGACGCAAGGGGTGGCGGGCAATTTTGACAATATCATACGGGGCTAATTCCGAGAACAACTTTCTTTGCATACTTTCCCAGGTTGATTTTAACGATTGTATCTCAGCGCTCCTGTCGATATGGTCCTTAAGAGATGCGCTTTGTAAGTCTTCTATTTGATGCTCGATCTCAAGGATCGAATTTTCCATTTTCGTTACGGTCTTTTCAGGCAAAAAACTTCTCCTTATTTAAATAAAAGTATGATACGTCAAAAATCCCTTTTTTTTCTTTAAACATTATATAAGATTTTTATTGTTTTTCAATGAGAACAAGCAAATTAAAAACATTGACAAAAAGAATTCCGATATGTACCATTTACGGACTTAAAATAAAAATATTTATATTACTCCCCCTTTATGGTTAAATAATTTACCCGGCATGCGCTTCGGAACCCTTTGTATTATAGGCCCTGGACTTATTGGCGGATCAATTGGACTGGGACTAAAAAAGAGAAATCTGGTAAAGACCGTCATTGGCGTAGGTCACAAGGCCTCTTCGTTGGAAAAGGCCATGAGAATGAATGCCATTGATACGGGAAGCTTAATTCCGGAGAAGGCAGTAAAAGACGCCGATATCGTAATTCTTGCAACATCGGTAAGTCAGATTGTTGATAGCGCAAAGGCCGTTATCCCCTGCATGAAAAGCAACGCCATCCTTACCGACGTGGGCAGTACCAAGAAATACATTGTTGAACAGATTACCAATTCATTGAGAAACGATATTTCGTTTGTCGGCGCTCATCCAATCGCTGGTTCAGAACAAAGAGGCATTGAGTTCGCCACGGCGGACCTTTTTGAAGGAAGCGCCTGCATTATCACGCCTTTTCATGAGAAAGGGTCAGGAGATGGGAAAGAGAACATGCGGACGTCAAGGAATTCAAACGCCCAATCCACCAGTTACACGAAGGCGTTAGAAACGGTCACATCTTTGTGGCAACTCCTGGGCGCAAAAGTGAAAATCCTAACCCCGGAGGCGCATGATGAAATTCTGGCAAGTGTGAGTCACCTGCCCCATGTGACTGCATCCTGTTTGATCAACGCAATCAGGCAGGACTATCTCATTTACGGCGCTGGCGGATTAAAGGATACGACAAGGATTGCATCGGGCGACCCTGAGCTATGGCGCGATATCTTCAAACAAAATCGCGAAAATGTCATAAAAACTATCGACCGGCTTATCATTGAACTCAACGGATTCAAGGACGGTCTTGTAAACAGGAACTATGATACTATAATAGAAAGACTCAAAAAGGCCAAAATGTCGCGTGACGGTTTATTTCAGAACAATTCAGCAACACAAGAGCGCCACAAATAAAATCATTATGTATTCACGAATCGAAATATTTTTTAAAGATGTCTGCACTGACACCCAGGGAAACAACCTTCGTGCCGAAATTGAAACATTTGGTTTCTACGGAATAACGAATATCAGGGTTTGTCAGGTATATATTATTTTCGGAAATTTCAGCAAAGAGAAACTGAATAGTATTGCCCGAAAATTATTAGCAGACACCGTTACCCAGGACTATGAGATTTCTGAATTTGGACTTCGGAATTTGGATGCTCATACCCATATCATCGAAATCAGCCGAAAACCCGGGGTAATGGACCCGGTCGAGCAATCGGTTCTCAAGGCGCTTCGCGATCTGGGAATAAAGGCAGAAGGCGTCAAAACTGCCCAAAAATATATTATACAGGGAAATTTACCTCCCGAAACAATCCGAACTATTGCAACAAAGGTACTCGCGAATACAAAAATAGAAGATATATATATCCACCCCGAATTACCCAATTACGAACACGGCGCTATCCGCTATGTCTTTAAAAAGAATATCATTCCCTTATTACAAGCCGAAAACAGACAACTCGAAGAAATAAGCGCACGGGGACAATTATCTTTAAATTTACAGGAAATGCAGGCAATCCGAAAACATTACCACGCTATTAACCGGGAACCCACGGATATTGAGCTTGAAACCATCGCACAGACGTGGTCTGAACACTGTGTCCATAAAACGCTGAAAGGTATCATAGATTTCAACGGAATAAAAATTGACAACCTGTTACGCAATACGATCATGAAGGTCACACAGGAACTCAACAAACCGTGGTGCGTATCCGTATTTAAGGATAATGCAGGCATTATTCAGTTTGACGATCGTTATAACATCTGTTTCAAGGTAGAAACACACAACCATCCATCAGCCATTGAACCTTACGGTGGCGCCAATACGGGCATTGGCGGGGTAATCAGGGATATCATGGGGACGGGACTGGGCGGCAAGCCCGTCCTGAATACCGACGTGTTTTGTTTTGCTCCCCCTGATACAACGTCAGAAAATATTCCGAAGGGTGTTTTGCATCCTCAAAGAATCTTCAGGGGTGTTGTTGCCGGTGTCCGTGATTATGGCAATCGTATGGGTATTCCAACGGCCAACGGCGCCCTTTTCTTTGATGACCGGTATATGGGAAATCCACTGGTCTTCTGCGGAACGGTCGGCTTGATACCGAAAGAGAGGTGTCAAAAAGAGACTCACGCCGGCGATCTCATTGTTGTTGCGGGAGGAAGGACGGGGCGCGACGGTATTCATGGGGCGACATTCTCATCGGCAGAGTTACACGAACAATCCGAACAGATGTCGGGGGGCGCAGTACAAATCGGCAATGCAATAGCGGAAAAGGCGTTGTTAGACGTCCTTTTACAGGCCCGTGATAAGGGGTTGTACCGTTGTATTACTGATTGTGGCGCCGGCGGGCTTTCATCTGCGATTGGCGAGATGGGACAGGATTTAGGCGCGGTGGTACATCTGGAAAAAGTACCTCTAAAATACCAGGGTCTTTCCTATACGGAAATCTGGATATCGGAGGCGCAGGAGCGAATGGTATTTGCCGTGCCGCCAGAAAAAGAAAAGGATATTTTGGATTTATTTGAGGCGGAAAACGTTGAAGCTACCGTCATCGGGAAATTCACGAATGATAAATTATTACGCCTGTTTTACGATAATCACGTGGTTGGTGAGATTGAAATGGACTTTCTCCATGATGGCATTCCGCGGTTAGAGCGCAAGGCGGCCTGGCATAAACCTACATTTGAAGAACCCATTCTTCCCGAAAAGGAAGATTACGGAAACGACCTGAAAAAAATACTCTCTGCCTGGAACGTGTGCAGTAAGGAATGGGTCATACGGCAGTACGACCATGAGGTACAGGGTGGAAGCGTCCTGAAGCCCCTTCAGGGCATACATAATGACGGCCCTGGCGATGCATGTATTGTTACCCCTGTTTTGGGATCAAAAAAGGGGATCATTGTATCCAACGGCATGAATCCACGATACGGTGATATAGACCCCTATCACATGGCTGCGTCTGCCATAGACGAGGCGCTTCGGCAGATCATTGCCGTCGGTGGAAACTTAGAACAGGTTGCATTGCTCGACAATTTTTGCTGGGGAAATACCAACAAGCCTGACCGTCTCGGGACTCTCGTGAGGGCTGCGCAAGGTTGTTACGACATCGCCCTTGCATACGGAACCCCCTTTATTTCAGGAAAAGACAGCCTGAATAATGAATTTGTCACCGATAAAGAAACGATTGTCATCCCCCCTACGTTGCTTATCTCTGCCGTTGCAGTAATGGACGACGTGCGAAATGCCGTGTCCATGGATGTTAAAGCGCCCGGTAATTTGATTTATCTCGTTGGCCTGACGCACGCCGAACTCGGCGGCTCGCATTATTATTATATACATAAATACAAGGGAAACAATGTCCCCAGGGTAGATGTAACCTCAGGTAAAAAAATTATGACAGTCCTTTCACAGGCAACACGGCAGGGCATAGTCAGGTCGTGTCATGATTGTTCCGAGGGCGGGCTTGCCGTTGCTGCTGCGGAGATGGCATTTGCCGGTGGATACGGTATAGAACTCAACCTTTCTGCCGTCGTGACAGATGCGCCAATTCACAGAAATGACACCATGCTCTTTTCCGAGTCAAATACCCGGTTTGTCGTTGAGATTCAACCGGAACATCAGAAACAATTTGAGGCAACCATGAAGGGTATTCCCTGTGGATTGATAGGAAAGGTTACGGCAGAACCGTTTTTTCAGATTACAGGATTAAACAATAAGGTTATTATTAATGAAAATATTAACGACCTGAAAGAGGCATGGCAGTCGCCGCTGAGATGGTAAACAGAGAAAAAAAGACTGCTACAACAATTGATCTTAAGAAACAGGAATTTCAAAGCTGTGTTTGTAGAGTGACGAGCCTCGACGCTCTACAGATAAAAAGTCGCCGAAGGCCTAATTTAAGAGCATAGGAATTTTCATTTTTTTATGCGGATTTCGGGGTGGCGCAAAATCCCCCTTAGAAAAGGGGGCAAGGGGGTTGTAACCTTGTCCTCATAAAACTTGTTCCCGTGAAAATGGGGAATGGGGAACAGCCAGAAAAAACACAACCCCCTTTATCCCCCTTTATTAAGGGGGACATAAACGGAATAATTTAATACCGGAATTTAAAGAATATGTTTTCAGATATATCAAAACCAAAGGCACTCATCCTTAGAACGGCAGGCACAAATTGTGATTACGAAACCCGGTACGCCTTTGAAAAGGCAGGGGCGCAGGTGGATGTTATTCATATTAACAGCCTCCTGGAAAACAAAAACGTATTAAAGGAATACCAGATACTCACCCTGCCCGGAGGTTTTACCTACGGAGACGATATCTCTGCCGGTAAGATACTGGCAAATCAGATTAAACATAACTTACATGACGATATTAAGACGTTTATACAGGAAAAAAAACTCATTCTGGGGATTTGCAACGGGTTTCAGACACTCACAAAGGCGGGTTTGTTACCGTCAATCAATGACGTCACACAAACGGTAACATTAACATTCAACGATTCAAGTAAATTTGAGGACCGGTGGGTATACCTGAAAATCAGTTCCAATAAATCCCCTTTCATTAAAGATACGGATATTGCAAAACTCTATTTGCCTGTTGCGCATGGAGAGGGAAAATTTATCACCAAAGATGCGGGGGTTTTGAATAAAATTACCAGGAACAAACAGATCATCTTTACCTATGTAAATGACCGTGGAGAGGAAGCTGGCTATCCCTGGAATCCTAACGGTTCCGTCCATAATATAGCGGCACTCTGCGATGAAACAGGTCAAATCTTAGGGATGATGCCCCATCCGGAAAGACACATAGAATCAATCCGGCATCCGCACTGGACGCGGAGCGGCCTCAAGGAATTGGGAGACGGTTTTTTCGTTTTCAAAAATGCAGTTGAATATGTCAAAAAGAATTTTTAATATCCTAGCGCAGCTACGCCGCAACTAATTCTCTTGTGAAAGCGGGGAGATTGCTTCGGAAAATACCCTCGCAATGACACTTACTATGCACTTTAATGGCACACAGCACATTGTCATTGCGAGCGTTTGTAGTGATGACTTCAGTCGTCTGGGGTCATTGCGAGCGGAGCGAAGCAATCTTTCCCTCATAAACAAACTTCACCGCCTGATAAGAAGTACATGTGATTATGAAAAACTTACACAAAAAAGAAGTTTTTACACAGTAAACAATCATGAGCTAAAGGCTCACAAAAGGTTATGAAAATATGTATTTTCGTGTCAATACTATAGGGGGTTATCCCTATAACCGCTTGCACAAATCAAACAATTTAAACGGTTCAAACGGCTTAAGCGGCTTAAACGGATTAATCCGATTAAACGGTTTAATCTGCGCTACAATAAAAAGTTGCCGAAGGCTTAATTTATCAACTTAAATGGAGATAAGATACGATGCAAAAAACTATGAGCGTAAATAATGAAAATACGTCAACAGTTGATTTGGCAAAATGTCGTAACATACTTTCAAAATATAATCAGGCAACCCACTCAGACCTGATTCCTATCTTGCAGCAGGTACAGGACGTCTATGGATATTTACCCCAAAATGCGCTGGAAGAGATAACCGCAAAAACACGTATCCCCCTGAGCAAGATTTATGGGGTGGTCACCTTCTATTCCCAATTTTCCTTAGAACCCCGGGGCAAGCATACGATTAAGGTCTGTACGGGCACGGCATGTCATATCAAGGGCGCGCCCGATATAAAGAAAAAAATCACCGAGGTACTCCATGTTCATGAAGGAGAAACAACCTCAGATTATAAATTTACCTATGAACCGGTAGCCTGTTTAGGAACCTGTTTTCTGGCGCCAGTGATGATGATTGACGATAAATATTATGGGAAACTTACCGTAGAAAAAACGGAGACGATACTCAAGGGTTACTAAAAGCGAATATTTTGGAAGAATCGGTAAAGTATATGAAGAAAACAAAAGAAGATGCCATTAAACTTATTCAGGCATTGCCTGATAAATGTACGATTACTGATATTATGGCAGAATTATGTTTTAAACAAAAAGTAGAACAGGGTTTAAAGGACATTGAAAACGGAAAAATTATAAGCCACGAGGATGTTAGAAAAAGGATGGCTAAATGGGCAAAATCCATTGGTCGAAGACAGCACGGCAAAACCTTGAAGAAATAATTGAATAATTTTTAAAACACCAAAAAGTTATCGAGAAATTGAAATTATAGAAGGAGATTCCACATTGGAAAAACTAAAAAATCCTGATGACCTTGTAAAATACCGGAAATCGCTCGAATCAAAACATCGTACGGATAAGATACGCATTTTTATCTGCACCACAGGGTGCAGGGCGCTTGGCGCGGACGAAGTGTGTAAGGCATTTAAGGCTGAGATAGAAAAGCAATCGCTTTCGGATAAGCTTGAAATTGTAGATACGGGCTGTCAGGGTTTGTGCGCCAGGGCGCCTGTCCTGACCATTGAACCGATGGGTATCTTCTACGGCAGGGTGACAGAAACCGACGTCCCGGAAATTATCTCGCGCACCATCCAGAAGGGCGAAATTATTGAAAGGCTTTGCTATACGGAAGCAGGAAAACGCACCCCCTATATCCGGGATATTCCCTTCTACGGCAAGCAAAAGAAGATCGTGCTGAAAAATTGCGGCAGTATCGATCCAAAAAGCATTGATGAATATATCCTGAGAGAAGGCTATGCAGCTATTTCAAAGGCGCTTGCCACCATGACGCCCGATGCTGTTGTTAACGAAGTTAAAAACTCAGGTCTGCGCGGGAGAGGCGGCGCAGGGTTTCCCACGGGGAATAAATGGGAGTTTGTGAAAAAGGCGCAGGGTGATATTAAATATCTGGTATGTAATGGGGACGAAGGCGATCCGGGCGCTTTTATGGACAGAGCAGTCCTTGAAGGCGATCCTCATTCCGTTATCGAAGGGATGCTTGTCGGCGCTTACGCAATTGGATCGAGGAAGGGTTTCATCTATGTGCGCGCAGAATATCCCATTGCCGTGGAGCATCTGAAAATTGCCATAGAACAGGCTAAAAAGCTTGGGCTTTTAGGCGATAACATCCTGGGAACAAACTTTAGTTTTGACCTGGAAATCAAGATGGGCGCAGGCGCATTTGTTTGCGGGGAAGAAACAGCCCTCATTGCCTCAATAGAAGGGAAGCGCGGCATGCCGCGTCCGCGTCCGCCATTTCCTGCAACGAGCGGTCTCTGGGGAAAACCCACAAATATCAATAACGTAGAGACTTTTGCAAACGTGCCGGTCGTCATTCTCAAAGGCTCGGAGTGGTATAAAGCCATTGGAACGGAAACGAGCAAAGGCACGAAGATATTCGCCCTGGCAGGAAACGTGAAAAATACCGGTCTCGTTGAAGTGCCCATGGGCACCACGCTGCGTGAAATTGTGTTCGACATCGGCGGTGGTATTCCGGGACGTAAGAAATTCAAGGCAGCCCAGATGGGTGGTCCTTCAGGTGGTTGTGTGCCTGCCCAGCACCTCGATCTGCCAATTGATTATGAAACGGTCAAAGAAGTGGGCGCCATTATGGGTTCCGGCGGTCTTATCGTCATGGATGATTCGACGTCCATGGTAGAAATTGCACGATACTTCATGGAATTCTGCCAGGACGAATCCTGCGGAAAGTGCGTGCCGTGCAGAATCGGAACCAAGAGGATGCTCGACACCCTCTCGCGTATTACAAAGGGAGAGGGAAAGAAAGAGGATATTGGTTTATTAAAGGAACTTGCAGAGGTTACCAAAACGGCTTCTCTGTGCGGATTGGGGCAAACAGCGGCAAATCCCGTGCTCTCTACCATTCGTTATTATCTCAGTGAGTACGAAGAGTTAATTAATAAAAAAGCGGCACAACCGGCAGCACAACCACCTATAGAAACATAGCATTTTAATGAGGCCTCATAGCAACTTTAAAAATACACAGGCGTAGGGGTGTATTGCAATACGCCCCTACAAACGGCATTGAAATTCCTTAGCATCAAATTAGGTCTTACGGTAACTTAATTAATGCTCATGGAGAGACGCAAGATTTTGCGTCTCTCCAATAACATACTTCAAAAAGACTGTTGGGTCAGCTACACCTGACCTATTTTCCAGGGTGATATATGAAAGTACTCCTCATTGGCGCAGGAAAAGGCGGATCAGCCCTTTTGCCTATTCTGCATGAGGATAAGGAAATTGAAATTGTTGGGGTTGTCGATAAAAACCAGGACGCAGAAGGGCTAAGGATTGCGCGGCAGTATAATATTCCCACGTACACAACGTATGAACCTTTAATAAAAAGGGGGAATTTAGACGTTATCATCAATGTCACGAGGAATTCACAGGTGCTTAATGACATTGAGAAAAACAAACATGCAACCACTGAAATTCTGGGCGGCTTAAGCGCCAAACTCCTCTGGAACCTTGTAGAAGAAAGGAAGAAAAAAGAGGAGGAAATCCAGAAAAGCCTTTCCGAACAGAAGGCGCTCTACCGGATCGGTATCATGATTTCTTCGGCAATCGCCATGGACGACGTCTTTCAAACAATCGTCAGAAGTGGTTTAGAGGTAACAAACACCCCGGCAGGAAGCCTTGCGCTCTATGACGCAGAAAAGAATGAAATGGAACTTGCCGCAGTGCACGGTTTTAGCCCTGAATTTTCCTTAAAGGCAACGAGATGGAAGGTAAGACCCGGCGGCCTTACCAGCACCATCCTTTTTCAAAAGAAACCTGTAGTGGTATCGGACATCGGCGAGGAATCGCTTATTGATACACGAGTGATCATGGCCGAAGGCATTCGCTCTCTGGTAGCAACCCCACTGTTTACCGAAGATAAAATTGTGGGGATACTCTATGTTGATGATTATAAGCCCCGCTCTTATACCCAAAGGGATATCTCCATCCTTGAGCTCCTTGCAACACAGGCAACCATTGCTATCAAAAAGGCAAAAACACGACAACAACTGGAACTTAAGAACAAGGAACTCAAGAGGATGATGGATTATTTACAGAACATCCTTGATAATTCCGCTGATATGATTATTACCACGGATACAGAAAATAATGTCGTCGAGTTTAATAAAGGGGCTGAGGACATACTCGGATATTCACAGAGCGAAACGGTTGGAAAGCCTTTGTGCGAATTCTTTGTAAATCCGGAACAATGCGTCTTTCTTCTGGAAAAGATCAAGCAGGAAGGCAAAATATCCAACCATGAAACACAGTTCATCACAAAGCAGAAAAAGACCATAGATATCAGCCTTACCCTTTCCCAGCTCAAAGATTCCGCAGGGAGCATGATGGGAACCGTTGGCATTAGCAAGGATATCTCGGAATTCAAAAGAACCCAGGCGCAACTCATCCAGGCAGGGAAACTTGCCGGCATAGGACAGTTGGCTGCGGGCATTGCCCATGAAATTAACAATCCGCTCACGGGTGTTTTAGGGTACGCAAAAAGACTTATGAAAAAGGCAGAGGACGGGGAACTTATGAAAATCAAAGCCTTTGAACCTTTCCCCAAAGAAATGAAATTAATTGCCGATTCGGCGATGCGCTGCAAAAAAATCATTGATGGACTCCTGAAATTTTCCCGCAATTCAGACATGGTGAGCGCCGGCGTAAATATTAACGAAGTCATCGAAGAATCCCTCGTGTTATTTGGCAATCAGTTGTCATCACAAAATATTGAATTGGTCAAGATTCTGGACCCCCATATTCCCACGATGTGCGTAAATCATACACAGATGCAGCAGGTTTTTACCGACATCATTATCAATGCGTTACAGGCCATGCCTGGCGGGGGCAAACTGACAATTGTAACAAGGCCAAAGAATTCCTCCGCCCTTGAAATAGAATTTACCGACACGGGGGAAGGCATTCCCCGGGAAAATTTAACGAAGATATTTGAGCCTTTCTTTACGACGCGCGAACCTGGAAAGGGAACGGGACTGGGGTTATATATGATTTACAGGATATTGCAGGAACATCACGGACGTATAGAGGTAAAAAGCGAGATTGGAAAAGGGGCGACATTCATTATAACGTTACCATGCGTGCGCTAAGACAAAAAACATAAATTTATTGCATAGGAATTTTCATTTTATTTATGTGGGTTTTCTGTCGGGAGAGACAAGGCATTGCCTTGTCTCTCCATGAATAACTGGATCAAATTAGGGAGGACAAATCATGGCAGGCGAAAGAATACTGGTAATAGACGATGAAGAAATTATTTGCAATTTACTCAAAGATACTCTGACGGACGAAGGATATCAGGTAGAAGCAGTAACCAGTAGCACGGAAGGGCTTGGTAAACTCGTCAGGGGGGAACCCTTTGATATTGTTATCACTGACATTCGTATGCCTAAAAAGGATGGAATGCAGGTGCTCCGGGAAGCAAAAGAACGCATTCCCGACCTGATTGTCATTATCATAACCGGATACCCAAGCATCGAAACTATCCGCGAATCAAGCGCTTGCAACGCCTTCGATTATATTACCAAACCACTCGATCCCGATGTGGTAAGTGATTGCGTCAAACGGTCTCTCAATACACGAAAATTATCCAGAGAACTCAAGGTGCCGGAAAAGCCGCCGAGTATACTGGTCGTGGACGATATGCAGTCAGCGCTATTCCTTTCCGAAGTTATATTGCAGGACGAAGGTTATCATACGGAAATTGCACAGAACGGGCAAGATGCACTTGCGCTCTTCAAACAAAAACATTTTGACATCGTCATTGCCGACCTCCACATGCCTGGCATGGATGGTATAGAACTCCTGAACAACATTAAAAAGATAAACATCAAGACCCTCGTTATTATCATGACGGCGCGTCCCAGTATTGATTCTGCCATTGAAGCCTTCCGTCATGGCGCTTATGATTACATCACCAAGCCGATTGACGCAGATACCATCATCAATACTATTCAGCGGGGATATGAAAAATACCACCTCGAAATCAATGCGGATAAGCTCTTGAAGCGTCTTCAGGATTTACGACAGCAGATGATGAACGAAAATGCAGCACTCCTGAGAGAAAGGGAATTGGCGAACTCTATTTTTAATGCAGCGCCTGATATCATCATTACCACAGATGAACATGGCAATATTCGCACGATCAATACTGTTGCCCTTGAATTTCTGTGCTATAAAAATGATGAACTCCTGGGAAAACCCATTCATAATATCTTTGACGAGAAAAAGAACTTTTTCAAGGGAGGGGATTACGAAAAAATGCTGAAAGAGGGCAAGATTTTCAACTACCCGCTTACCTGCATAACAAGTAAAGGCAACAAAATCAAGACTATCTGGTCTGGCGCCCCTCTTGTTGACAAAGAAAAAGTAGTAAAAGGTATTGTGGGAATTGGGAGAAAACAGTAGAATAAAAACATGTTTAACAATTTCAATATTGTAGAGACGCAAGACTTCGTCGTGAGCTCAGTCGAACGATTTGCGTCTCTATCTATCGGTACATTTTTAAAGTCACCGAAGGCATAATGTATTATGAAAATTATTTCTGTTACCGGAACAGCCAGCGGGGTGGGGAAAACAACTGTTGTACGATTCTTACTGCAGCACCTTGACGATTTTTCCGCCTTAAAAATTACCACAAAACACGAAGGCAGTTGCACGAGGCATTCGGATTGTAATATATGCGAGACCATGGTGTATCCGTATAAGGTTACGATTGATCCCCTCCAAATTAATCAGGAAGGCAAGGACACCGCCCTCTTTAAAAACGCCGGGGCGCGAAAGGTCGTCTGGCTTCAAACCCATTCGGAGTGTTTAAAAACAGGTATAGACGAGGCGCTAACCCATTTTGGCGAATATGATTTTGTCCTCGTGGAAGGAAACAGCTTTCTCCATACCCACAATGCCGATATCTGTATCCTCGTTACCACTCCACGGGAAACGAAGATCAAGCGTTCTACGAGAGAAATCATTTCCAAGATCGATATTGCAGTAATCAATAAATACAACGATGATCCTCAGGATGGCATCACACAAACACAGGAACGACTTCATCAGATAGGTTGTTATGCCCCCATTTTCATCATAAATCCCTTACAACCCGACTGCACCCCAAACGAAGTCCTTCTTAATCATATCAAGGAAATGATAGGACAACCAGTTTCCTCCTGGAGTGAACGCTAGTATATCGTTTCAAAAAATAGCTAAGGTAAGGTGGATTAAGGCGATTGTCTTATATCGCCGTATCCAGCATTCATTTCTTAATTTTCTTTTTCCTTACGTCCGTTGTACCTTTACAATTTTATTTGGTGGATTCGCTCCGCTTAATCCACCCTACATTACCCCACCGTTACACGGATATCACAATACGATGCGGCCAGGGTAGGGTGGATTAAGGCGTGTGTCTTTTCACGCCGTATCCACCGATTTATTTTTCAATTTCATTTTTCTCTGCGTTCTTTGCGCTTTTGCGTTATTATTTTATCTGGTGGATTCGCTCCGCTTAATCCACCCTACTCCAAATTCATTCCCTTTATAGAACAAGGCTCCGATGATCCCCAATCCTCATCATACAATCCACGCCTTACGGCGCTATGAAATGAACCGTAGCGCCAATCTTTTGGACTTTTCACATATCCGTGTTTAACTGGATTGTAGTGGATATAATCCATATGTGCCTGCCAATCTTTTTCATTCCTCAGGAGATGTTCCCAGAACCGCCTTTGCCATACCTTTTTTTCCGCACGTCCGGTTAATGGTGTATTCATACCTATTGAAAAATACCGCTTAATAAGTTTCCACCGTAGGGAAAAATTATCATCTTCCATGGGTAATCGCCAAATACAATGGATATGATCGGGCAGAATTACGATACCATCAATATGATACGGGTATTTAACCTTCACCAAATGAAACGCATGCCTGAGTCGCATGATACTTGCAGGTTGAGTAAGTATCTTTTCCCGGTTGTATGTTACAACAGTGAAGAAATACCACCCACCTTCACGATATAGCCTGCGATATTCGCTCATGGGTATATCCAATTTATAATGTTGTTGGTGGATACGCTCCGCTTAATCCACCCTACATTAAAGACCAGCCAAGGGGGTATAAGGTGGACGGCTTTGTCAATCAGGATTAAAAAGAGTTTATTGACCAATTATACGTTTCGTAAACCAACAAATCATTGTTGTAGTTATTTTGAACAGGAGTTTTATGCTGAGGGTATCGAGCAATATCTGACGGTATGCCCTTTTCCCTGAAACACTGTCAAATAATGCCTTTTTCAGTTTCGGATTATCCTTTGCCATCCGAATAATAGGTGTTAAAAAACCATAATTAGCGCCCCAGATGACGAACCGTCTCACCGTCCTTGCATAGGGAAGATCTGCAATAACCTCGCTGAAGCCCTCCACGTAATGTTGAAATGCCTTTTTTGATATGCCAATATCCATCATCGTCTCCGCTGCCCTGATACCCATCAGACATGCAGAATTGACGCCTTTCCCTTTAAATGGGCGGATAAGCCCTGCTGCATCGCCGATAGTAACATACCGGTCCCCAAAGAGATGTTTCGCCGGCTTTATGGGAAAACAGCCACGATGGTAGTCGAGGTGTTCCGTTGACTCCAAAAAATTTTTTGGAAGCACGTCAAGAACGGAAGACAATCGTAAAAATTCATCCATCGATCTTGAAGATATACTTGCCCCTGCTATATTAATAGTATAGTGATCTGCCTTGGGGGTAATTGCGCCAAATTCAATTTCCTTAAGGGATGGTAAAAAGGCATGGATATAACCATCCGTATTTTCCAATTCGTAATGCTTCCCTTTCGGATGAAATTTAGTAAGTATGGTTAACAAAAACTTTGGGGATTTGTAAGGCGTCTCCCGCTCGAATACCCTGTGTGTGCCTTCTTCAAGGCCAAATGCCCCCACAACCACATCTGCCCGTGTGTGTTTGCCCTCACTGTAGACCGTCACTTTATTTGTATCAATTTCAACATCAGTCACTTTGCTCCGGATAACAACAGCGCCTGCTTCCTTTGCCTTCTGCAAAAGGTAGGCGTCAAATTGTATCCTGCGAAGGGCATAAGAAATTTCACCTTCTCCGTCAAGTTTTATCACATCACCATTCGTGTGGAGATAATAGCCGCCCACTTCTCTTTTTACCAGATGCCAGGGAAAGGGAATACCAAGTTTATTCTCGATAATATGCTCAATAGGTTGTGAAAGGACGCCGGCACATTCGTTGTGTTCGATACCACCTTCAAAATCCTTCAGTTCATAGATAATAACCTCTATATCCATATTCCGTTTCTTTGCAAGATTTTTAAGGGCAATTGCACAACTGGCGCCTGCCGGCCCACCGCCAATGATAACAACCGTCTGACCGCTTTTCAGAGTGCCTAATTCTCGTTCGCGTAAGGATTCTGGTCTTTGAGAGCTCATCAACCGGAGAAGGTGTTTTATACAATTATATTCCTGAAGGATAAGGGCAGAAAAAAGGGTAGGGAACATGGCAATGTGTAAACGCGGATTAATAACCTTCCTGAAAATATCCTTATAATTGGCATTACCCGTAACCATATTCCACAGGATATTATTGATCTGAATGGATTCCCACGCATCCGGGTGATTAATAAGATGGTCGATCTGCGCATTCACCAGTTGCCTTCTCGATGTCGTATAATCATGGATAGAAAAAATAAGATTTCCGAAAAAGTTATCCTGTGCAAGCAGTTTTAAAGCAGGTTTAAAATACCCATGCCGAAACGCCTCCTCAGAAATCCCGTATTTGAAGACTGCCTCTGCGGCAAGCCGCGCAGTATCAAAGGCAGACTCAATGCCACTCTTGTAGGTGCGTGAAATGCTGCCATCTCCGATGATCACCAGTCTGTTGCTATAAGGATGAGATGCGTGAGAAATGGGGATTTTCGGGAAACAGATGCAGAGGTTTTTAGGCAACAACCAGCCTTCCGGAAGGAATTCTTTTACCCTGGGGTGTTTCATAAATTCTATGAGGTGTGCCTTTGTTATGTCCTCCTTACCTACCAGAGAGACGGTAACATAGTCCGCCTTGGGAATAAAGGCGGCAAATTTAATTTGCTTTATGCCCAGGGCAAAGACATAAATGGTGTTACGAAAACGTTCCTGAATAAATGATCGTCCTAAGTAAAGCTCTGCATTACAGGTTCGCACCGACGGCGGTTCACGGTATCCGAATTCTTTGCCCACGATTCTCTTGATAAGAGCGGTATTCAGCCCAAACGCCCCTACCACAAGGTGCGCTGACATTTTTTTTCTTGTTTCTGCTTCCTTATAAACAATATTTACTAAATCATGAGGATCTTGAGCTAACTCTATTTCTTCTACAACGGCGGGAACAACTTTTACCCCTTGCGATTCGACATGCCTTAATAAAAAATCATCGAAGCTAATATTTGCCGTTAAATCTGAAAACCGGGGACCGTTACCCCGAAAGACCGTTATAATTCTTGGCTTGTGCCCACGCTCAGGGTGGTGTAAGGGGATACCGCGTTCCTGCGTCTGCATGTAATAGCCGTCAATTTCCTGTTGAGCGCGCGTCTTTGGAAGCACAATTCCCTCTGCCTCCATTTTCTGAATGAGCGTCTCGGACAGTACCCCTGCGCACATATTACAACCGACAGGACCTTTCTGAATAAAATCACGCCCGTCAAGGATGGTAACGTTAACTTTTCTTCCATAGCGTCGGGCAAAGTTCAAGGCGAAATGGGAAAAAAAACTCCCCGCCGGCCCACCGCCGATTACCATAATGTTCGCATTGTCTTGAAGAGGAATCTTCATTTTTTCTTACTCATGAAAGTAACATGACATGGGTACGGTATACTTTTTCTGAAATACTATCCTTAAAGAATGTCGAATAATGAATGTTTTTTATTCAAAATACATCATTCGACATTCAATATTCCCAGCTGCGCTAGGGTTTCTTTTGTTCTGTGAGATACTTCTTGATTGCTAATTGAGCAATCGCAAATTCCTCTATCTTTCTTACCCTCTGAAGCACATGGTGCCAATCCTCTTCAGAACCGCAAGAACCATCTTCCCGCATCTTTTTTTCCAGTTTTTTCAGATCTAACTCTAACAAATCAAGCCTGTTTTTCAGGTCTTTCATAACTTTCTCCGTTCATTCACAATTTTTATTTGAGTTTTTCTTTAAGAACTTCGCGCCTCTGCGGTGAGTTATTATTTAGGGAATTTTGTTTGTGGCTTTATCATTCTCGCTACCCAGTGAAAACTCGTTTTTTGCTTTATCCAGCCAGCCCTTTGCCGTGTATGCAATGCCAAGTTTCTGGTGTATTTCTTTATCCCCGGGTTTGAAGGTCAATGCCTTGCCAAACTCATTGATTGCGTTATCAATCTGACCCTGAGAAAACAAGGAAAACCCAAGGTTGTAATGAATTGCGGCCATTTGTTTCGTCCTGCTTCCTGAAATAAGTTCAAGCGCCTTCTGGTATTCGGGAATCGCTTCACCATGCAGCCCCTTACACCGGTAGGCATAGCCAAGGTTGTAATGCGCCTCGGCAAAATTCGGATTCTGGGTAACAGCCGTCTGGAATGAACAGATAGCTTCATCAATCAAACCCAGGTCGCGGTATACCAACCCCTGATAATAATATACCTCCGGATAATTTTTATCCTTCTCGACTATCTTTGAATATGCCGCCATGGCCGCGGTATATTTTCCCTCATTCCCGCAATTCAGAGCAAACTGAAACAGGTCATTATTATTCATCGTCTTGAGCTTTTCGTTGATCTGTTGCATGTCGTATTGTTGCGAAGTTGATGAGTCCTTATGAGTTTCATCATCAATGCCTGTAGACTTATAAACAATCCCTGCCCTGGGAGACGGCATATCATCCTTGCTGCAACCTATGAAAGATGATACAAGAAGACACCCAAGAAAGGGCACAATATACCTTTTCATAATAAAAAACCTTTCTCATCGCGTAAAATGCACATTGATTATCTAAATTACATTAATAATATTACTGAGACAAAATAGCCCAGATACGGCACTGCCCCCCCGATCCCCCTTCAATCTTAATGGGGGCTATAATGAGTATCGCTCCTTTCGGTGGTAATGCATCGAGATTTGCCACATTTTCAAGAATGAATTTCCCTGCGCCATTCATCACATGATGTACCTGAAAATCAGAACTGGCGCCACAATCCCCGCTGAGAGTGTCAATACCAACGCCCCTGACATGTCTCTTTTCGACAAGAAATGTAGCCGACTCCTTTGAATAACCGGGAAAATGCATCTGTCCATTTTTATCGTTATTTTTATAATGCTCAAAACTATTCCACCGCTTGCCCCAGCCCGTATTGAGTAATACAATCGCCCCATCAGGAATTTGACCATTTATCTCCTCCCAGTGGAGAATGTCAGAAGCCGTGAGGGTATAATCATGGTCTCTCTCCACCTTGTCTTTTATATCAATAAGAATGGCAGAACCAACCAGTTGTTGAAAGGGAATCTGATCTACCGAAGGCTGATTTTGCTCAAAGTGATTGGGCGCATCAATATGCGTCCCAAGATGTTCCGGAGTGCTATATTTGCCGGAAAATACCATGTCCTTTTTGATTGTCGCAATAACCTCATACTTAAATGGGGTATATTGCCCAATTGGCCAGTGGGCGTTCTTTTCATTGAGGGGATAGGTCATATCAATAACCGTTGCCTTGGATTCCATGACACTTTCGAGGACGCCTGCATATAAACCCTGTCCCGAAAAGAATGATATAAAACCCATAGTAAATATTCTCAGAATAGTTTTCATTAAATAACATTTTCCTTTCATGAGGACACTTAATAAATGAGAAAGTGTCTCCGTTAAATGGTCATACATGAGGTTTTCCACATCTTTTTTACTGACGTTCGACATGCTTGCTTCCTTATACAGAATCAGAAACTACAAAAGGCTCCTTCGGAATCAACTGTTTGTAGCGTTGAACACAACTAATGTAATAAGCTCCAGAGGAGCGGCCTGTTTATTCTTCCCATTCAACCACACAAGTAATCATTGTATGGTGATTAAAACGTTTACACAACTAAAAAAACCGTTCTGTTCACGATAGTGTATTGACCCCGACGTTAACCGTTGTAAAGTTCTGACTATTGTCGATTCCCTGGTTCGTAATGACAACAAATCTGCAAAGGTATCAATGAAACGCCCTCCTACACGGTACTTGCGCTCCCCTACTACTATGTGATAATCTTTTGTTATCTTCATCGCCTTATAGCTTCTGTTATTCACACTAGCCTGGCGGGTGATTTTAGTATAGGAATTATATTTTCACATCAGATAGGATTTAAAAGTCAAAAGAGTGCTTCAAAAATTATTCAATGGGAAATGCCGGGTAGCAGAAGAGGCGAAGCAATTTGCACAGATAAACATGCATAACAAAAACGGGTTAACAGTAATTGTGCCTGCATACAATGAGGCCGCATCTATAACAGATACGATAAAGAGTATTCAAAATCAGAGCCGGCCACCGGTTGAAATTATTGTAGTGGACGATTTTTCCAGTGATGGAACCGGTGATTTAGCCCGCGAATGCAAAGTAACCGTAATTCGGCCACCTGCCAATACCGGTTCAAAGGCAGGTGCACAGAACTTTGCCCTGGAAAGGGTCAACACGCCTTATGTTATGGCGATAGATGCGGACACTACTTTGGCGCCGGATGCGATTGAGAAGCTTTTACCGGCGTTGAATGCGCCGGGCGTCGTGGCTGCCTGTGGATTTGTGCTGCCAAGACATGTTAAAACCCTGTGGGAACGTGGCAGATATATTGAATATCTTTTTGCGTTTACATTTTATAAACCTATTCAGGATTATTACGGTACACCCTTGATTTCGTCAGGCTGTTTTTCGGTATACAGGACAGATGTTCTCAGAGCCAATGGAGCATGGTCGACCAGAACGATGGCGGAGGATATGGACCTGACGTGGTCATTTTATGAGACGGGACGGGGAGTAAGATTCGTACCTGAGGCAGTGTGTTATCCGATTGAGCCTCATGATTTTCTTTTTATGAGCAAGCAGCTGAAACGATGGACACATGGCTTTGTGCAGAATGTTCGGCTTCATTGGAAGGGTTTATTGGAAGTTCCTTTTCTACGAATGATGGTAGCGGTATCGCTCTGGGATGCAACGGTTGCATCGCTGGCATACATAGTATTATTGCCGACATTGTCAATTTTGGTGAGCCCTTTTTTTCTTTTGGGGTATCTGTTAGATATACCGGCAGTAATAGTGCCGGTTTTATATACGGCGTTCAGGCGTAAAGAAGTTGGCCGGGCGTTAGCCAGTTTGCCCGGATTTTTTGTATTGCGGTTGGTAAACAGCATTTTTCTAATAAAGGCTTTGTGGTTAGAAGTGATTGTTCGCCGTCCGCTTAAAGTTTATGAGAAAGGACATTAAAAATGATTGCAGGATTGCCCGGGACAGGGATTGGGGGAATTTTTTACTTGTTACTGGCTGCTTTCATGCCGGTACGTGAGTTCTTCCGACTGATACAGAAGCGGACTAATTTTGGGCGATGGTGTTTTATAGCTTTACAGATGGGATTTGTATTTGGAATAATTTCATTGATGTGGGGAGAGGTGTGGGGATTGAATCAGATAATTATGTGGCTGAAGAACAGTTGCAGGATTGATTGTCTGAATGCAGCTAACGGACTGGGCGTAAAACTAACTCTTCGCCAGGCGAAAATACTGGCTTATGCTTCAGCCAGCGGCAGCCTGATTAGCCTTGGATTTGTGTTTATATGTGTTCATATGCTGCGGCTGGTAATTCGTCAGGGTAAAAGGGTAAACCACGGCCATTCTGTTTGTTATCAGGAAGCAAGCAATACTGCAGAATACTGTATAGGCAACGGCGCCTCCCATGACGTTCATTATGATGCGATAGAAATTATACAACCCATACAAGCTGAGCAGAAAACAATATATGGAGCAAGAACCGAAACGGTAACTTAATTAAAATTATTGATTATCCTGTTCTTCATGAACAGATAAAACAAAATGGGGAAAAACAATTATGATTGGATGTTCATATCACAAGGTCTTATCAGCCGTCATAACAGGCTTAGCTATATTTTTTATAACCGGTTACAAAACCGTCTTGGCACAATCTTCTCCACAACCCTTGACAGAACAGAATAAACCCACGCAGGCAAAGGTATTTCCTTTATGGCCAGGTGGCGCACCCGGTGCACTGGGAACCTCGGAAAACGACATTCCAACACTGACCGTTTATCTGCCTGACCCCAATAAAGCAACAGGGTCAGCTATGCTCGTATGTCCAGGCGGCGGCTATGCCATTCTTTCCAACCACGAAGGACAGGGTTACGCACAGTGGCTCAACCAACGTGGTATCAGTTGTTTTGTTTTGAAATACAGGCTTGGGACACATGATTATCATCACCCCTGCATGTTCCAGGACGTAACACGTGCGATGAGGATGATCCGTGCCAGCGCCGCCGAATGGCACATCGACCCCAATCGTATTGGTGTCATAGGCTCATCTGCCGGGGGTCATCTTGCCGCAACACTTTTGACACATTTTGACAACGGCAATCCGCAGGCTGTCGACATCATCGAACGACAGAGTTCACGGCCAACTATCGGCATTCTCTGCTATCCTGTCATTACCATGCGGGAAAATACACACAAAGGTTCGCGACATTACCTTATCGGAGATAATCCTTCACCCGATTTGGTTGATTTACTGTCGAACGAACTCCACGTAACCAAAGACACACCGCCATGCTTTATCTGGCACACATGGGAAGATGAGGCAGTTAAAGTCGGGAATTCATTGGACTTTGCCCTGGCATTACAAAAAGCGGGCGTACCCTACGATCTGCACATCTATCAAAAAGGTGAACATGGCATAGGTCTTGGCGCTGGCCCATTTGAACCTGACGACATGCACCCATGGACGATAGACTGCATGTTTTGGCTTAAAGCTCAGGGCTTCTTAAAGCGAAATGATTAACACCCTTGCTTTTATTGGTCGGGGTGGCGGGATTTGAACCCACGACCTCTTGAACCCCATTTCTAAAAAGCGTGTTTTTAACAGTTTTTATAACTAACTGGCGTTGTGTCTGTTACGACTGTAATTATTTACAATACAACAACTTACTATTTACTTTAAATTCTGGCAGTTCAGTTTGATTCCTTCCATTTCCGATGGATTCGGTCACAATTTGGTCACAGTAGATTAAAGTAAAAAACATTTGATTGATGTTATTTAAGGATTCTTATTTATCCAGTTCTGTATCTTTAAACCTTCAATCCTTTCAAAATGTTCTGTGTTATTTGTCACAAGAATATAATTGTTGGAAGTAGCTACACTGGCAATCAAAATATCAAAGTCCTCAATAATTGTGCCGTTGGACATCAGGTCAGATTTAATCTTTCCAAAAAGTCTGGCAGATTCCTCGCTATCGGCTAAAATGGTCAGATTTTTTTTAAATAACTCAATTCGTTTTAAATTCTCAGCAACTTTTTTTGACCTATATGCCCCAAAGTATAATTCAGCCAGTACACAATTAGAAACAGACAAAGAATAAACCCCAATTTCTCTAACCTTCTTTTTCAGAGACTCATTCCCGTTTAGAAGATAAACACAAGTATTTGTATCTAAGAGATATTTCAAAATACTTTCTCCGTCCTGTTTGTCGATTTTCTACTTGAATAAATATCCTTTAGTTGTTCATCGATGGTTCTGTCGTCCTCCCACGTTCCACATATAGAAAGGAATTCATCCGTTGCATTTTTTTCATTGAGTTCGGGACGAATAATCTCCTTTTTTAGGCAATGCACAATTTTAGCTAATTTCTCCTGCATGGATTCAGGCAAATCTTGTATTTCCTTTAAAATTTCTTCCTCGTGGATTGTTTTAGTTTTCATAATAAACCTCTAGAAAAAATAACACAACCTGCATTGCAGGTAAATTGCCAGCACTAAAGGGCTAAAAGAATAAAAATTATAACTCTTTGATATCAAAAAGAAAAGTTCTCAACTTCTTTTCGGACAAAATACAGAGAGGCAAGTTTGGCATATACGATCTCGCTTATGATCAGTTTTTTTCTTTCGACATGCTCGTCAAGCAGCTTTCTTGAATTGACATAATAATTTTTATCAGAGATAAGTACATCATATCAAGAAATATATTAGTGTCTATTGCCGTCATCACGTTCCTCTTAAATCCTTAATTATTTCGTTAGTCTTTTGCCCTTTATATTTTTGCAGCCTGCCTACCCACTTATCAAAAGGCGATTTCTTTAAAGATTTTTTAATATAGAATGTACTGTTTTTTTCTTCAAAGGCTAAGTCTTCTCCTGGCCGAATGCCAAGTTTATCCCTGATTTTTTTGGGAATAGTTACTTGCCCTTTAGAAGTAATTTTTACCGTCAACATAAAGCCTCCTATAGTTTTGATTTCTGTATCGTGATTAAATTATTCCTTTGGACTTCAAGTCTTTAATGTTTAATAAACTTCATCGTGAGTTCCGATATCTATTAGCAAAGCTTCTTCATCATCCATAAATCGAACAACTACTCTATAATATAGGCAATACTAAATGCCCAAAAACCCTCAAGTTTTCCTGTCAATTTATGTGTTTTTAGTCGTGGATTAAAAGGGGTTTTTGAAAATAACGTTATAGCTTCCCAAAATTTCTTTTTAAGTTCGTCATTATATTTTACCTTCTTTTTGTAAGCCCGCTTAAAACCCTGATCCCATACTATTCTAATCACTTTCTAAATCCTTATATAAATCTTTCACAGTTCCTTTTTTAACAAGGCCTTTTTTGAGATTAACCATAGCTTCTTTAGCTCTTTTCGCAACAGCATCCCTTTTAGCCTCTATTAATTGCTTTTTTATGACATCTATTGCATACTCCTTGTCTTCCAATGGTAACTGGCTAAAATCTTCTATTAATTTATTTAAAGTATTAGTACCCATTCTTTATGCCTCCTTTAAACTTTTTCAACCTTATTACCCACTTATCAAAGGGGGTTTCTCTAAAGATTTTTTACTTATCTGTAATATACTTTCAATGAATTTCCAATAAGATTTTCACGGCTTAAAAAATAGGGACTTTCTTCTCAGGAAATATTACAAGGACTCCTGATGTCTTTTGCATTTCTGAGTCTTCAATCACTTCATTGTGATATATGCCTTTTATTGCATTCATGGTTAACACCTCCAATTTTAAAATTATTATCCTTGCCTCTCCTGCTACATTTGCCATTCTAACAATTTCAATCCTCTGCGTCTAATTCTTTATCCATGTACTAATTGATGTCGTAGTTAATGATAAAGTCAAACTTCTTCATAGATTGTTTTAGTTTTCATATATAAACCTTCTGCTGGAATTCTATAAATAGGTTTAGAAAGGTTGATGCTTGTCACTTCTTAATATCCCTATAAACTTTTCAGGCGTCACCACCTTTATGCCCTCGTAGTTTTCGAGAGAAAGAAGGTCATTGTCCTCGGGTGACAATATAATTCGCCCGTGCCTTAAGAGCACATGCAACTACCATATTATCATTAGGGTCGCTGTTGACTACCTCGATGGAAGGTAGTCCGGTGATAAGGTGGCCACTATTCTGAAATTTTGAACGAATTGGATTACGGCTTGATCTGTGTAATGATAGCGTTTTCTGATCTTCTGATATAGCAAAAGAGCCCGCTGAACTTCTTCAAGAATTTCTTCTGCTAAGCACATATCAAAACCCCCATCTTTAGCTTTGTGAAGTAACTCAGCAGAGACACCCGTTTTAGCAAGAAAAGCACTCACAAGAACTGTGGAATCAAGGACAACTTTATGCATGGTGTTTTCTAAAACTCTTCACCATTTTGGCAATTTCTTCTTCCTGTCCCTGTTCTTTCGCACGTTGCTTTGGTTTCAGTTTGCGATCTTTAACGTTTTCCATAGATTTAAAAACCTGATTCCAGGCCTTCTCTCGCTCCACCACAGTGACAGGTTTAAGAAGGATTCCCTTTTCCACTGCCTCAGCTTCAAGAAAATCTCCTTCAGTGAGGTTAAACTTCTTGCGCAAATCGGCGGGCAGAGTTACTTGAGCAAATTTTCTCAGTTTTAAGAGACTCATATTCCCATTTTCCTTTCAATAAATGCGGGTTTGTTAAATTTATACGAATATAACAAAATAATAAATTAAGAGATACTGGTATTATTATATGTTTGCAGAGAAAAGCGTCAAGTAAATTAAGGCCAATAAATTTACAGGGAAGTAACATGAAGCAAAAAGATTATGAAATAGCGAAAAAACTAAAAGAGAGATTATCGGATATTACTTATTTGATTGATTTCAGGGTTTTCGGGTCAAGGGCGCAAGGGAGCAGAGATGAATATTCTGATATAGATGTATTTATAGAGGTTGAATCGCTTAGCAAACCGCTGAAAAAATCTCCGATATTGTATGGAAGTTAACTTTGAAAGTTATATCGTCATTTCACCCTTAATTTTACACGGGAAGAAATAGAAGACTCACCGTTAAGGGTATCTCTCATAACGCAGCAAAGCCGCAACCAAGTCCACTCTAACAAGAGGGGATTTAGGAACAATGTAAAAAACGTGCACAAAAAGAAGTTTTTACAAAGTAAACACACATGAGCCGAAGAGCTCACAAAGGGAGTGATGAAAATATGTATTTTCGTATCATATATAGTGAAAAAAATATTATGGAAGAAGGTATAGTAGTATGACGGAAAACGAGGCGCTTTTCACTTACAGACTAAAGCAGGCAATCTTTTTATCTTTTGTATCTCCTTCGCAGTTGATGAGTGCGTTACACGATAGATGTCCCATGCCAACTGCAAATTAAGCCAAAACTGCGCGTCCATGCCAAAAAGTTTCTCCAGACGAAGCGCGGTGTCAGGGGTAACCCCTCTTTTTTTGTTAATCAGTTCATTAACGCGCGGATATGAAACCCCAAGCTTTTCTGCCAACTCGCTCTGCGTCATATTCAGAGGTTTGAGAAATTCCTCCAATAACATTTCGCCAGGATGCGTGGGTGGGCCGTTTTTGGTATACGAACCATATTCTTTCTCCTTATTATTTAGTGATAATCTGTAATTTCGACGTTATCTACACCATCATCAGTCCACACAAAACACACCCGGAACTGATCGTTAATCCGGATACTGTGCTGTCCTGCTCGATCATCCTTAAGGACTTCCAGCATGTCTCCCGGTGGAATTTTCAGCGAAGCTAAAGAAACAACGCCATTCAGTTGATCGAGCTTTCGCTGTGCCACTCGCCAGATTTGCTGCGGACAGGTCTTACACGCCTCTCTGGTGTTTTTCCTATCAAATATATCCTCAGTTCCTTATCACGGAATGATTTTATCACCAGGAGTCCTCTCTTTTCGCATTACCCATACAGCAGCATTATAACGGTATCCGTTATACATAGTAAAATATATTTTCGCAAGTCTGGATACGTACCGGAAAGATTGATAAATACTATTCTAAAATTCTGCATAATGTATTTGATGCAAGGCTGGAAAGTGATTATAGAGAATTTGTTGTACTATCAGCTCAAAATGCGGCTGAGGCTGTAAAACTTACAAAAGAATTCATTGAAGGTATCAATAAATTTATGTGCAGATAACTATGGGAATCTTTCCGCAGAGTTACCAGTTTCAGAAGGATATTGACAGATTCTATTATTATATGCCTGCAAGAGAAAGACGTCAGGTGAATTAAGGCAAATAAATTTACCTGTAGTGTTTTCTGCTACAAAATGCTGTTAAAAATGTTATATTGAATGACAAAAAAATACACTTGCAAAGATGATGAAAGGGAAATTAATGGGAACCGTCAAAAGTTTTCTAAACAGTGAGATTGCTGAAAAATTATCCTGCTGATAAACCGTATCCAAGTGCACTACTTTTTTGTATTAATTTTGACAAAATCTATCCCTTTCTCTGAAATAATTTCTTCATTTCATTGAGGCGGGCAATAATGATACAATTCTTTTCGTTGCATACCGGGCAATAGCTTATATCTTATAAAAACCTCTATACCCTGTGCCTGACTATAGGTGCTCTTATCGAGTGTTTTTTTGGATGGTATGTCTCCTTCATCAGTGTCCATCATCTAAAATAACTATCTTGTCTGTATGATGTTCGTATTCCGGGTCATCCCCAACATCAAAATAAAAACCATTGTTATCATACGCTACCCAGATATCTGTTGAGCATGTTATGTGTTTACTGTGGTGGTAGAATGTAATCTTTTTCCTCTCGCCTCTTACTAAATCGACGGACAAAGGTTCATAACCTTTTCTTTTTTTTCTCCAATAAAGGCAATGCCGCCGCCCGATATATTACCTGAATAATATCGCCGTAACGTGCATTTCTATAAAGCTGTAAAATGCGTTCTTTTTCTAATCTTGCCGCCTCCGCATCTTCTCTTTCCTTTTGTTTCCCTTATTCTTCCTGTCTTTTCCTTCTTTCTTCATCTATCTCATATTGCTTTGTAGTATATTCCGCCTGTTGTTGCGGGCTCAAGGCTTGCCATTGTTCTTCTTTCAGGCCAAGAGGATATCTTGTTGCACAACCTTCAAAAAAAAGCACCAAAATCAATAGGAACAAAAGTATTCTTTGATGTGTGGACATCACAAATACTCCTTGGGTTAAACTCTGCAATGACAAATAAAATTGCTGATGGAAAATTCGTACCCACTATAAAATTATATTAAGTGGAATAACCTTGTTCACTTTATCTTATTCCACAAGGTCTTTTGTATACTTTAGTACATTTTTATCCTTTGCAATTTCTTCAGGAGTAACTTCATGTAGTTCTCCTGTCTCCGTGTCAACAAGAATAAACGAATCTCAATAGTATTTATCTTATCAGTAATAGTTACTATAAGTATGGTATCTGGCTTTGTTGTAGCGATTCGCCAAATTTTTAACAAATAAGGTTTAACGGAGAATTTTGTATCAGAAAGACGGTTGATTAAATCATTGGTGGTCATCTTGAGTACTGAGAGAGCACGTTCAAACAAATGTTTTTCCACCACAGAAAACCCTCTTGTATTGTCAAATCTATAAATAAGTTCAGCCATTAAAAAAATCTCTCAAAATCTGTATGAGAGTCACTTTTGGGATTTTATATTCGAAGATAGCAACTCGTTCATAATCCTTATTTTGCATTTCCGATGCAACTTTAGCTATAATATTATCTATTCCAATAGCCAATGGCGTTCCTGTTAGCATGTCTATCTGTTCCCTACTCCACAAATAAGTAATTACTTTATTACACTCAGGATTCCATGCAAATAATTGACCATCGTGACTACTACCCACAAGATTTATCTGACTTACAGTAACGAGTTTTCCATCATTAACCTTCCGTATCTTTACTGTAAAGTTCTTACTTGCACTCAGTTGTGTCCTGTCCACACTGTACGTAATCATATATTGGTCTCAGAGTAAAAACCTATACCAGATACCGGCATATCATCTGTTATACTCCCACTTAAGCTGACCTGTTATGCTGTCCCACAGAAAAGCTTATTGTCAATACCAGCAGCATATATAAGAGTCTGCATTGCTGAAAATAATACTATCCATAATGTGAGTATTAGAATCTCTTGGTTGGTTCAGTGCTATCCAATTGGTCTCTTTACCAGAAGGAATTGCATATATTTTTATAAATTCAAGACCAGCAATGGCTAGATACTTACCATCGTGACTAAAAACCAATCTGTGGGCAAGAGGTGTAACAGTTTTGTTTACTGATAAAATGCCTTTGAGAATGTGAACTTCTTCAGAACGATTTTTTGCGAATTGCATTTGCCAAAGGTGTCTTCCATCATCCAAATCCCAGAGATTTATTCCCCCATCCATATCAGAAGCAGCGAGATAAGTATTTGTTGAATTAATGGCAAAAGAATAGATATTTGAGTTGGTTACAAGTGTTTTCTTAAGCGTCCCATCCTTTAATTTCCACAATTCAATACTGTTCTTAATAGGCAAAACAAAGTAACGCTTATCAGAAGTGAAACCTACAGCTCCACCAATTAAATCAAATATATTATTATTCCAAACCTTAACTATTCTACCCGTAGTAATCTCTTTTACAACAACTTCCCCTTTTTCTCTATCACCAAACACCCCGTAACGACCATCTGAGGTACTAGATGAGATATAAGGATATCTAGTTACAGTAGAAGTACAGGAAGCAACACAGAGAGTACAAAATAACAGAAATGCTAACCTTATTCTAATTCTGTTCATTAACTAATCTTCTTTTAACTTAAAATTAAACTCCCGATTCTCACCTTCTGTTATCCCATAAGCACTTTCATATCCCTCTTTTTCAACACTTATTCCATAAGAACCTGGCTCTAAAGTTGTCGAATAAGGAGTTAGGCCAACTTGCTTTCTATCTATAAAAACTGTCGCCCCTGATGGCGATGAATTTATTATAACTGAAAAACTTGTTGGCTCAGGATGCCGTAATGGACCGGAGTTATGCTCCTTATAATATATAATTCCAACTATAATACTAATACCAACTATAATAACAGAAATAATAGTAGCTACACCCCAAGAAGAATCCCTTTCGGTAGTAGTGCCAATATTAGTATTAGTATAATTAGTATAAGTAGGACTAGGACTAAACTCGGAGTAGCTAGCGGTCTCACGTTTTTCTCTGACTTCTCGAATAGCTTCAGCAAGCTCCTCGACAAGTTCATCTTTAATCTCCTCACGCCGTTTAACCTCAGACTCATGGGCATACTCATATGTCTCTCTCCTCATAACGCTCGTTAACGTCTTTCTCCGGTGAGAATATCTGAGCGAAAAACCCCGGTGCTGGTGGCGGATTATACTCATCGCGTGCTACGTCGTCTTGGGCATCTCGACGTATTTTTTTCTAACTCCTCTCGACGATTGTCTCGTTTTACTCATAGCAGTATCCTCCAGAATAGAGTAATAAGGGTCTCCGTCTTTTGTCACGAAAAAAGCGCTTTCAAAGGTATTTTGCATAAAACATCCACACGCTCATCTGTTTGTCTCTTATCGGCAATGGATGGCATCTGGAGTCTTTGATGGTCAAAAAAGGTCACTTTGATTAGTGATTTAATTTATTCTAATCGTTTTATTCATTTCATCTTCTTTAGATATCTTTGATTTCATAATAATTCCTCGCCGACTTCTGGAAGAATAATCAAGACCAAACAAATTACAGATTTCTTGATTATTATAGTTTCTTCGCTAATTTCCTCGTGATAAGATGTAATAAGCCCCTTCAAATTCTATGCGCCATTGTCTTGTAATGGCAGACAACGTAGCAAAATTGCCTTTTATATTGTTAAAAAATTAACCACTAATCAAATGTGACCCCATCCATAACCCTAATTCCTCTATTAAAAATCGTAAATAGATGTCAAATTTCGATTATAGAGAGGATAACCTTTTTTATAAACAGCCCAATAAATAACATCAATACATTTTAATACTGATAATATTGTGTTCTCTACTTGCGCTGAAGTTATTGCCGTAACATTTTTGGGATGTATTAATTCATTACGAATTTTAATACCTTCTTTTAAATGATTCCACCACAAAGAATTTGCTTTATCAACTTTTGAGTTGAACCTGAATAATAAAAAATCAATTTTATCTATAAGTTTACTCATTTTTAATTTATCAGTTAGGGAAAAAATACCCTTATTAAATGAGACATCTTTTTCCAGTAATAGTGATTTTTCTAATAACGACAAATCTTGCCGCGTACACAATTCATCAGAAATACTAAAAATAGTAGTTTCGAGAGACATTATTGAAAAGATGATTGAAGATTGAAAATATGCAGAAACAGCAATATCATTAGATTCCTGCTTTGCCTTCTCATAAAAACGTTTTCCTTTATTAAGTAAATCGTTGGCGTATTCATCAACATTTGATATTTTCATTGTATTTTCTTTTTGGCTTCATCTGCTTCTATAAAAGCAAGCTTTGCATGATAATTTTTTATTGCATAATCTACTAATCCACTACTTATTCCTTCTCCTTTTTCAGCTTGTGCGAAAAACAATTCAACCAAACGACCCCTCTCTTTTAAATCGGTACGTGTTGATAATCCGCGATAATTTTCTGGATCTGTTTTGTGCCGTCCTTTAGAAAGAGCAATCGCATTCAATGGATCCGTAGATGTTTTATCAGCAAGCGCATAATGCCTCCCTAATCGTGTTTTATTATCTTGCAATAAACCAGCAACATACGCCCAAGATGAAATAATCGCGTAATTTAAAGCTTTCTCTGCATATTCAGCTAAACCTTTACGTGATATAATTGCTTTAGACTGCGCATTATAAAGCGTCGCATATTGTTTTCCAGCTTCGATTAATTCCTTGTCATCCCAGATGTTAGGATTGTCTGAACGCAATTTCTCCCATTGTTCATCGATAACCCCAGTTTTTGCGATTATTGGCTCTTGTTTAATTTTATCGAATTCTTTTGAGGTGTATTTCTTGCCCTCAAAGTAGCTTAGAATGAATGAACGTGCACCCCTTACTGTAATTCTGCTACCTCTTTGCCTGCGGTCGGAGAAGTCATAGCCGTGTTCTAAAAGCCCAACCTTTTGACACCATTCACGTAATTCAGGACCTCTTACTGTTTCATACATTCTATCTAATAAATCACTTGCTACAGCTATATTAGTATTAGAAATTAGTTGCACATCCAATCTTTGATTAGTATCTAGCAGAAAATAGACTTTTATCCCGTGATATTCATCTATTCCTTTTTCGTAAGCCTCTTTTATAGCATTATACCGATGTTGACCGCCAATGATTTTAAAAGGGGTTTCTTTACTGTATTTAACATTATATTCACCAACGATATTGCTGAAACTTCTACAACTTAATGCATCTTGTTTCATCACCAAATACGCATTATGGTCTTCAACTATATCGCGGTTAGCACGGTATTCAGCTTGGCTTTCCGGGTCTAAAGGCACGTCTATTGTTGATAGTTCTATAAGTTTTTTAGCTTTAATATGGCATTCGAAATATATAGCCTTTGTTCGTTTATCTACAAAAATATATTCTTGATTCTTCTCGAGGGGTTCAAAATATTTATTGAAAGAGGTTATTTGTTCTTCAAGGTT
>JAXMAC010000021.1:38559-44437 GCA_046350595.1 Candidatus Brocadiaceae bacterium
AAACTACTTGCATTTATCTCTCCTTCTATAAATTTAAGGGCACTTCCTTTCCCATTTAATTTTCCTTAAATGGCGTATCATCCTTGCTTTCATACTGATATCCAAATTATATGACTCCGGCCATAAGGTCTTAAGATGCTTCACGAATACCTCACAGGGGATATCAAGTATATCGCTCATAGTAGGTGATTTTTCACAGAAATCGATGAGAATACCTTTTTCTATTATTTTTTCAATAATGCCGCTCATGTCTTCATCTTTATTATTTTCTTCATTTTTGTCATCCATTCTTTTTCCCTTTGTGGCTTCGCGTCTGGTTTATGCTTATCTTATTTGTAAACAGCAATGTCTAGTTAGAAAATTGCTTGTTGCCAGTATAAATTAACTACGAAATGAATTCAAAACAATTTTATTATGATATGACGCGTGCTGAGTGGCGCGTGAGCTGTGCGGAAGCGCAACGAAGCACGGCGTCATATGAGTAAATAGCATAGACAAGATTAACTGTTAATGAGAAAATGTGACAACATGGTAAATGGTACAATTATAAAGTTTCTCAAAGAATAGGAAAATTAATCAATAAATCACAGCATTCTTTGATCTTCTGTTTTGTAGAAGATGAAAGAATGCTGTGACAGGAAAGGGAAAAACGGTTAATCGAAGAAATAAGCGTTAAACCTTCGCTCTGAGCGGAACGTTTTTTGTGGAGCTCAGAGGGAAGGGAATGAATTGGGTGAAATAGGTGACTTTGTAGTTTTTTTATGCATAAATGCAATAATAGGCTTACCAGTATTTCATTATTTTTAAAGGAAATTTTAAGGAAAGTATTTTATATTATAATTCGAGAAAATTAATCCCGTGCTGAGTGGCGCGATAGCTGTGCGTGAGCGTAACGATGCACGGCGGGATACATTTGACTTAAAAGGATAAATCATAATAATCATGGGAAACTACGATAAAAATAGCTGGAAAGAAAAGATAGACCCTGCCTTCGACAAGACAATTAAAAATTATCTAATATTCATCGATCAAATTAAAAAATATACCAAACGATGGTCAATTAAAATTTAATGGTGAATTAAAAGGCATTATTAACGAGAACTTGGAATATTTCAGGTCTGGCAAATTGAATATTCATGAGCTCATTGACATGGCTAAAACAAAAGGCTTATCAAACGATATAACTCTTAACGTTATATTAGAGTTATCCTAATCCATTGGGCGATATAAATAAGTTATATGAAAACTGTAACAAATTGATAGAAAGACTTCCTGAAGAAGAAAGCAGGTACTTTTACGGTAATAAATTCAATGAGTTTGTGGCTGACGATAGTATAAAACGACCATTTAATTTATGTGAAAGACATGTGGATTTTCTGTCTGTCGTAGCGTCTTTATTGTCACGAAGTTTTCTCATCAATATTGATAAAATCAATGAAAAGAAAATAACGAAAGATGATATCGAACTGATCAAGCATCCTGTATTGCTAAAAGGCCGGCATATGCATTATTCAATTAGTTTTTTATCAAATGGCATATCAGAAAAATCTGATACAAATTGTAAACGAAATAAACAATGGTAACGACGAATCATTATTCAAGGCAATCAGAATTAATAAAAGCGTTATGTATGCAAAACCAGTTATGGAAAGAATTACTAAAGCTCAAATTACTGGTGATAAAGAATTTTTAAATAGGCTTGCGAAAGAAATAAAGGCAAGTCCACTTGAAACAATCGGACAACATGGAAAGACATATTCAGTAGTAACGTTTTTTCTGGCTTTCAGGATTGTACAAACTTAAACATTTTGAGCTTCATTGCTTATTGGAATCCTGCGGTTTAAAACCTCCTTCATTTCCAGATGGATTTGATAAGTTTATGCAAAGACACATCAGGCCAATTTTCAATAATATCACTCCTAAACAATGGCAACATAAATAATTACAACTGGACAAAAAAACCCTGCATCAGTGTCCGTGACATAAAACAACAAAGTAAGTATAGTAAAGCCACAGTTAAGAAAAATAACTGTGGCTTTTTTATTTTATGGTCAGGACAAATATTTGCCGTGCTTCGTTGCGCGTGAGCGAATGCGGAAGCGCACACAAGCACGGCCTGGGATAACGTCACAAGCATAACGATATGTAAACCTTTTCGCCCTTGTCCGCAAAAAACCTTTGCGCCATTCCATAGGTGCGCTGCCCGAAGGAAGAGCAAGCGCACACGTATATCAATATGTGGGCGCAAGTGCGCTTGTAATTGGGTTTGGACGGACAAGGGCGAAAAACAGTTGGACAAGAAAAGGCCAATGGTTGCCGTGATGGAGAGAACGGCAACCAATTGGCCGCATTAATGGGTGCGAAGGCTAGTAACCACAGCACCCTTAAATTACAGGAACTTGTTGAAAGGGGTAACTATGGAGTTTAAAGAGGTATTTAAAGGGATTGATAGTTTATATGTTTCATACAGGGGTACACTGAAAGAGGGTTTATTGGAACTTCTTGAGGAAAAGAAGAAACTTGCCCAGTCTGACGGTGAAAAGGAACGGGCGTTAGCAACTATGGATATTGAAGATCACCACTTTGAGGTAAAAGACAGAGGGCCCAGGTACTATTCTTACATCTTAGAGGATAATTGGTATCACATCCAGATAACAGCCAGTAAGAAAAAATGGTTCCTACACTCTATGTTCAGATAGCAAGTGAACTCTTAAACTGCCTCGGTCATGAATACGCAATGTACAAATTAAGGGAAATTGTGAGCAACCTGCTTATTGTAATAGAGGCGGAAAAAATAAGCAGGGCGGAAGATACGGTAAAACGTTGGAAAAGAGAAAATTTACCGGTTGGTCAATAGGCCATGGCGGACAAATATCAGCAAGGCTATACGAAAAGACGGTCGAAATAAAAAAGAGCCGTAAAGAATATCTTCATGAAATATGGAGTAATCAGGGTTGGGATAAAGAACAAGGGGTATGGAGACTCGAATTTCAGTTAAGAAGGGAATTTCTGGGTCAGATGTCTATAAAAATATTTTCAGACCTTTTGAGTAACGTTAATGACGTTTGGAGATACTGTACCTGCGATTGGTTAAGGCTTGCTATAGAGGAAAACACACAAAACAGGACACGATGGAAAACAGACCCACTATGGGAAATGATTCAGCAGATCAATTTCTTAGATGGTACATACACAGGGGTAATAAGAGAGGTAACTAAGGCACGGATTCCCAGTGATAAGATATTATTTCAAAACGGCGTAATCGCCTCAATGACTTCCTTTGCAGCAAGGGCTGGATTTGATGACGTTAATGAAGAAGTTTTAGCAAAGTGTTGGAAAGAGGCACAAGACCATCTGAAAAGGGAAACACGGGGTAAAGATGAAGATTATATAAGGACAAAATTAAACCTCAAAAAGAGGAAATTCAACAAGGTATCAAGCAAGACTATCATGCATGTGAGCGAAAATACTCAGCAATGAAAAAACGATACGCAAATATTAAAGAAGTTTCTAAATATACCTCATTGCCGGTAAAGACATTGTACGATTGGGCAAGCCAGGGAAGAATTCCCTCTATAAAATACGGCAGACGCGTTCTTTTTGATCTGGAAGACATAGACAGGATAATGACATCCTCGAAACGGAATACGGGTGAAAATATGATGAGTAAAATCATTGGAGATATTTTCCATGAAAATGTATAATCCTTTATACAGTCGTACAGACACAATGAGCCGCATGAAAGGAGGTATATATGTTTAAGCGCGGCGGTGTCTGGTGGACATCAATTACTTACAAAGGGAAGAGATTTAGAAAAGAGTCTGGATACGCCTGATAAAAAATTTGCCCAGGTATTAGAAGCAAAGCTTAGAGTTGAAATTATTGAAGGTAAATACTTTGAAAAGTCTATCAGTGAATATAATACTTTTACTGATATGATGGAAAAGTTTATGAGAGAGCATGCTCCGAAGGTTTCCGGAAATACACGACTCAGTTATTCGGCATCGCTAAAACATCTTTCAGCGTATTTCGGCGATTCAAAGCTATCTGCAATAACACCCAAAAAGATTTCTGATTATAAAATTTTCAGATACAGTGAAGAGGCAAAACCTGCGACCATTAACAGAGAACTGGCCATGTTATCAAAGGCCTTTAATCTGGCATTCAAAGAATGGGAATGGAACAGCGTTAATCCTGTTAATAAAGTACCAAAAGAGAAGGAGAATAACGAGAGGGACCGTTGGCTTACTGATGAACAGGAAAGAAGATTGCTTGAAAATGCTCCTCAATGGCTGAGAGACATAATCCTTTTTGATCTGCACACTGGATTACGGCAGGGAGAATTGCTTTCTCTTCAATGGGAGCGGGTTGATTTATTTCGTAAAATAATCATTATTCAAGAGTCTAAGAACGGCAAACCGAGGACGATTCCGTTAAACTAAATTGCACTGAATATTTTAATGGAAAAGGCAAAAATCAGGAATCTTAAGAGTGACGTTGTATTTCTGAGTAATGCAACAACTAAGATTGACCGTCACAATCTCAGAAGGGCTTTTAATATCGCTATAAAAAAGGCTGGCATTCATGACTTTCATTTCCATGATTTAAGACATACCTTTGCAACACGGTTAGCACAAAGGGGCATTGATATTTATAAGATATCGAAGCTGTTAGGACATCATTCTGTAGAGATGACGCAACGGTATGCACATCATTGCCCTGATAGTCTTAAAGATGGGGTACAGATTTTAGAAGTCGGTCACAATTTGGTCACAGTAGAGGAAAATAGAAATGTGTCGAATACCTGAAACCCTTGCTTTTATTGGTCGGGGTGGCGGGATTTGAACCCACGACCTCTTGAACCCCATTCGTTAAATGGGCATTTTTGATATTTTTTATAACTGACTGACATTGTGACTGTTATGACCGCAATTAATTACAACACAATGAGTTATAACTTGGTTTCTATTCTGACAACTCCTGTGACTTCCTTTGGATTCCGTTGGAGTTGACTACAATTTGACTACAGTTTGACTACAGTAAAATAAAAATGTTTGATTGATTTTATATAAAGATATTTTATACTGAATAACAATATACGATGATTCTATAAAATCTGTAATAAAAATTTGGCAACACCTTTACTCAGATTGAGTAAATGAACAGAAATATATTACAAAATGCTGTTAACAAAGGTTGTATTGAATGGCAAAGACACGCCCTTGAACGGATGATGGAAAGAGGAATATCAAGGGAAACCGTCAAAGAGGTTTTACTAAACGGCGAGATTATTGAAAACTATCATGATGATAAGCCATATCCAAGTGCACTATTCTTAGGATGGGTGAAAAGTCAACCTCTCCATGTGGTCGTTGCACTTGATTCTTTGACTGGCTGGTGTTTTGTTATCACGGCATATAAACCAGATTTAGAATATTTTGAATCAGATTATAAGACGAGGAGGCTCAAATGAAAATTAATAAGCCACCTGCTGCATGCCCTCTTTGCGGAGGAACAAAAAAACCAGGGAAAACCACCTTCACGGTTGACCTTGGGTTTGGGGTGGTAGTTGTAAGGGAAGTACCCGCTACGGTATGTTCCCAATGTGGTGCAGATTGGATCGAAAATTCCATCGCTGAAAAGCTAGAAGGAATTGTCGAGGATGCACGAAAGAAACATAACTTGGTTGAAGTTACTACACTACCTGCATGATGTTGAAAAAGGTACGAATATTTATTTGTGTTCTTAGACAATAATTAAAGCCAGATTTTCCAAGGGAGTAATTGAGCCAATGGAAAAAATAGATATTGCGGAAGGAAAAGAAATTAGTAGCGTTGTCAAGTGGAGACCTGACAAAACCCTCCATTTTATAGTTATG
>JAXMAC010000022.1:0-38278 GCA_046350595.1 Candidatus Brocadiaceae bacterium
AAAAGAATTATTCCCTATAATCCAAAGTTAAAAGAAAGAGCAAATCATTTGAGAAAAAATAGTGCCCTGTCTGAGGTGTTGCTCTGGAAATATTTAAAAGGCAAAAAGGTGTTAGGGTATGATTTTGACCGACAAAAACCTATCGATAATTATATCGTTGATTTTTTCTGTAATGAGTTAGTGTTAGCGATTGAGATAGACGGGTCTACACACAATGAAAAATTTGAGGAAGACCAGCGCAGACAGGCAAAATTAGAGTCTTTGGGGGTGAGATTTTTGAGATTTTATGATTTTGATGTTAAGAAAAACATACAGGGTGTTTTGAGCGTCATCGAAGACTGGATTCGGCATCATGCCACGAATTCCTCTCAACCCACCCCTGGCCCCTCCCAGGAGGGGAATTGACTTATACCCGGAGTGCGGACGGCATGGCCACACTCGTGAAGTGGCATTTGAAAGAGGACGGGTTACTCCAGAGAGTACAAAAGCAAACAAAAGTCGATTGAAAAAATTTAAAAAGGAGGAGTAAAACTATGGGCGTTATTATGCAGGCTTTTTACTGGGATTGTCCTAAATTGGAAAACCAGGAATATCAATGGTGGAATTATCTTGTGACAAAAGTTCCTTCACTAAGCAGCGTTGGTTTTACCGCGCTATGGCTGCCGCCTGCCAACAAGGGGGCAAATATTGGCGGTATGTCAATGGGGTACGATCCGTACGATTATTATGACCTTGGCGATATTGACCAAAGAGGTTCCCTAAAGACCTGGTTTGGTTCAAGAGATGAGCTGGTTGATTTAATCCGGATTGCGCATGAAAACCGGTTGGAAGTTTACGCCGACCTTGTTTTAAACCACAACAACGGCGCTGATGCGGAAGAAATCAACCCACTCGATGACATCAGGAGATGGACTGAGTTCAACCCGAAAAGCGGAAAGTTTCTGAGAAATTGGAAGTGCTTTCATCCTTCACCGTATGAAACCTGGGATAATATGGTCTTTGGCGGCATGCCTGACCTGTGCCATAGAAATCCCCATGTCTATACCAAACTCATAGAGTATGCGAGGTGGCTCATTGAAGAAATAGGGTTCGACGGGTTCCGGTATGATTGCGTAAAGGGGTATGGCGGCTGGATGGTGCGCGCTATCCAGGAGTTAAGAGGTATCAGGGATAAGAAGGGATATAAACCATTCGGTGTTGGTGAGTGTTGGGATAGTGATCGTAGCATCCGCGACTGGCTTGATGAAACGAATGCCTGGTCTGACAATCCTGTTGGAGCATTTGATTTTCCCTTGAGATACCGGCTGAAAGATATGTGCCAGGTTTATGGGTATAGCTTAAAGAATCTCACTGAGGGGGGAACTTTGTTGAAAGACGCGCCTTCTCAGGCTGTCACCTTTGTGGAAAACCATGATGTAGTGCGTAACGACCCGATCATCACGGATAAAATGCTCGCGTATGCCTTCATTCTGACGCATGAAGGCTATCCGTGCGTATTTTGGCAAGATTATTACACCTGGGGTCTTGGACAGGAAGACTCTAAAAGTGGCATCGCTGCACTGGTAAGAACACATGAAGGTCATGCAGGCGGCGCCACTTCGATTCTTCACGTAAGTGATGATCTGTATATCATGCAGAGAAATGGCTGGGGCAGCCAAAGAGGTTTGATCTTCGCGCTTAATAATCGCGGAGATTGGAACGGAACATCAGTTCAGACGCAATGGAAGAATACAAGATTTGTTCCCATGACCTGGAGAGGAAGCAATGACCTGAGCGCCCCGTTAGAAAAATGGACACAAGAGGACGGTTGGGCTGATTTCTGGGCGCCACCGAGAGGCTACGCCGTTTACGTTCCACAATCTTGAATATGTTTTGTCTTGTGTTGCCCCGGTTATCGTTACTGTTATCTCGTATCATTGTTTGTGTCCATAATTCCTGTAATTCCGACAATGACCATTTTATGGTCAGGCGGCCCTTGCTTGTGCAAGGTCGCATGCGGGGGGGCGTTTGTATTTAAAATGGCAATAGCAACCTCATCTGGTTTCTTTCCTGATTTTTTGCTGCAAAATAATTAATTGACAGGGCGTGTTTTTTTCGTTATCATTTTGTTATATTTATTCGTCTTATCTAGAGTGGCAGAGGGACTGGCCCTGTGAAGCCACAGCAACCGATCATATCCAACCTTAAGAAGGAGTGATGCTGGTGCTAATTCCTGTCTCGTGATTTGGGAAAAGATAAGATAGGAACGTAAAAAAGCCTCTTCCTATCTTGTTATATAGTAAGAGGCTTTTTTATTTGCTGGAAATCGTATGGAGGCAATAGATGGGATTTGTTAAAGGCCTGAGATGCCGTGAATGCGGCAAGGAATATCCAAAAGAACCCTTACATGTATGTAGTTTTTGTTTCGGTCCCTTAGAAGTCGATTATGATTATGACGGAATAAAAAAGGTACTGACGAGGAAGCTCATTGAATCTCGCGGCAAGACCATGTGGCGCTACCGGGAACTCCTCCCCATTGATGGAGAACCAACGGTGGGCGCGCAGGTTGGCTTCACCCCCCTTGTGAAGGCGAACAATCTTGCTAGACTTTTAGGGGTAAAAGAATTATACGTAAAGAATGATTCCGTAAACTATCCAACATTTTCTTTTAAGGACCGTGTTGTTTCTACTGCCCTGACCAAGGCGAAGGAATTTGGTTTCAAAACGGTCGGATGCGCTACTACGGGAAACCTGGGAAATGCGGTAGCTGCCCAGGCAGTACAGGCAGGTCTTGAAAGCTACATCATCATGCCGGCAGACCTCGAACAGGGCAAAATTATCGGAACATTGATTTATGGCACAAATGTAGTAAAAGTCAGGGGAAATTACGATAATGTAAACAAGCTATGCTCTGAAATCGCAGATAAATATGGCTGGGCTATTGTCAATGTAAATCTAAGGCCATACTATGGCGAAGGCTCGAAGACTTACGGATATGAAATCCTGGAGCAACTCGGATGGAAAGCCCCCAGACATATTATTGTCCCGATGGCCGGCGGTTCCCTGATTACCAAGATAGAAAAGTCTATTAAAGAATTTGTCAAACTGGGACTTATCGATAATGCAAATACAAAACTCCACGGCGCTCAGGCCAGCGGCAGCTCGCCCATCACCACTGCCGTTAAGGCGGAAACCGATGTGATAAAACCGGTAAAGCCCAAGACGATTGCCCAGTCAATAGCAATCGGGAATCCGGCTGACGGTTTCTATTCGGTAAAATCCATTAACGTTTCCGGAGGATGGGCCGAAGACGTAACGGACGACGAACTCGTGGAAGGCATTAAATTACTCGCCAGAACGGAGGGTATTTTTACCGAAACGGCAGGCGGTGTAACGGTTGCTGTAACCAGGAAACTCATTGAACAGGGCAAAATACCAAAGGATGAGTCTATTGTAATCAGCGTTACCGGGAATGGATTGAAAACCCAGGAAGCAGTCCTGAATAAATTAGAAGAACCCGAGATTATCAATCCTTCCCTTGCTGAATTTGTCGCTATTATGGAAAAAAAGACGGCGTCGCCGCATTGAAATTTATGGGAAGATGAGAGGCTGAGAATTTCAGGCGTTCAGCGCTTCACATCTTCAAACTTCTCAATTTCTTAATGACAAACTATCTTTAAAAAAATCTGCATTTAATTTTACACGTAAAAAGGAGCATAAAAATGCCAATAACGGTACGCATCCCAACACCATTAAGAACCCTCACAAAAGGCGCAGATGAGGTAAAGGTTGAAGGGAAAACGATCAAAGACATTGTTGAAAGTCTTGAAAAAAATTATAAAGGAATCAAAGAGAGAATTTGTGATAATGATGGCCAGATCAGGAGATTTATTAATTTCTACCTGAATGACGAAGATATCCGCTTTATGGGCAATTTGAACACCCCTGTCAAAGACGGCGACCACATTTCTATAGTGCCTGCAATTGCAGGGGGCAATATAAATTAGCACTACGGCAACTTTTAGTTTTCATATCCGGTGGTAGGAGCCGTCTCCTGACGGCGATTGGCAATTCACAACGGTGTACATGTGCCCGGTTGCCAACAGGAGTTGGCTCCTACCAAAAAATTCGAAATTCCTTTTTTTCTGTGTAATCTGCGCAATCTGTGGTTTTTTAATTTTTATACCAGACTTTGAAATCTTTTTTTGACCTCATCCATCCTTCCACAGGTCATCTTTCCCTCCGGGCATTCACCATGCACACAACCGGGACCGGCATCCTTGAATATATGCGGTGAAACTTTTTTTACCAGCCGAAGCATCTCTATCGCCATGTTTCTTATCTCCCACTGGGCGCGGTTACAACAGCGTACCTGGAAAAAATGAAGCAGTTCCCGTCCGTTCATGGTAAGGATAATTTTCGTCTCAGCGGCATTCGGCAATAAAAAACGGGCGTCTTCAAAAGAAATTTCTCCTTTTTCGCCAAGCGCATCCACAAGTTCATCATACCACTTCTGAATAGTCTCCATCTTTTCAATAAACCACTGCTTTTTACCGATTTTTTCAATATTGGGCGGAACAACAAAATGAAAACCACTCCCCTTCTTACTCTGCTGTCCCACGTATCGTTGACTCTGCTGGGAATATGAGGCCAGGCGGTGGCGCACAAGCTGATGAGAACAGGCGCGGGAAATGCCTTCTACTCCAAAGGTAAAGGTAATATGTTCAACAGGCGAGAGGTGCCGCATATCGGTGAGCTTTTCTATAAAACCAGCCTGGTCTTTGCTCCCGAACTGCTTTTCTAATTCCTGAATAGAAGCCGGACTATAACACAACTTCGCCGCCTGGGCTACCATCTCTTCCGGATTGGGTGTATGACGTAACAAGACGACATTTAATTTTGATTCGGTCATATGAATATCAATTGGACACTGATGAATAAGGTGGACGGCGATAAGCCGCTTAAGCCGTTAAAACAGTTCAAACGGTTTAAACTGCTTAAACGACTTAAACTATTTGGTCTGTGCAAACGGTTATAGGGATAACCCCCACGCTACGATTTGTATTAAAATTCCTATACATAAATCGTAGAGAGAGACGCAATATCTTGCGTCTCTACCTTTATATCTAAAACTCAATACCTTTTTGTGCCCTTACGCCCTTTTTAAACGGATGCTTGATCTCCCGCATCTCAGTTACCAGATCTGCCAGATCAATAATCTTGTCGTGTGCATTACGACCGGTAACAACTACGTTCAGTTTTCGCGGTCTTTCTTTTAACACGGATACGACATCCTCAATATTTAAGAGACCGTAATCAATCATATTATTAATCTCATCGAGGATAATCACATCATACAAACCGGATAATATCTCCTTTTTTGCATAATCCCACGATACCCTGGCATTTTCAATAACTTCTCCTGTCCGGTCGCCTTTCTTTGTTTTTACAAAACCCTGCCCTAACTGAACGATCCGAAAATATGGTTCTAATCGCTTCACCGCATCAATCTCGCCGGTATGCCATGCGCCTTTAATAAACTGGAGCATCAGCACCTTCATACCATGGCCAACAGCCCGAAGACCAATGCCTAACGCTGCCGTGGTTTTACCCTTCCCATTCCCCGTATTTACTATAAGAAGTCCATTTTCCATATGTAAAAAGATTATATAAATTGACAACAAAAGTCAAGCATATTGAAAATTTACCACCTCCTTTGGTTTTTGAAATTCATTGACAAAAAGCGCTGGAATCCTTAATATCATTTCTTTCGAGATAAATTTAATTGCATAGGAATTTTCATTTTATTTATGCTGGTTTGCGGTCGGTAGAGACAAGGCAGTGCCTTGTCTCTACAGGAATAATTTAACATAGGGTTTTATGGAGAGCAAGAAACGCACTTAAAGAAAGGGATTAGGTATGGCAAAGGTAAAGGAATGTGACCTGCCTGGCATTGGCAAGAAATTTACCCTGGAACTGGATTCAGGTGACAAATTGGTGGTAGTAATTCATTCTTCTGGTGAAAGAGAGGTTTTTAAGTTCACAGAAGACGGCGATGAACCTGTTTCGGTAACAAGACTCAGCGACGAAGAGGCGCACCAGATAGGCGCCATACTCGCGGGGACGTACTTCCAGCCCGTCATCGAAGAAGAACAAAAATTAACCATGAAAAATGCCACCATGGAATGGATCAAGATTGTGGAAGATTCAAAGCTGGCTCATAAAAAGATCGAAGATTTGGATATCAGGAAACTGACAGGGGTATCCATTACCACTATTATTCGGGGAGAAACGGTAATCCCGAACCCCCGTTCCAGCGAAATTATCAAGCCACAGGATACTATTATCGTTATCGGAAGCAATGAACAGATTAACAATTTCCTTACCACCTTTGAAATCAAACACCGTTTAGAAGATGATTGTCAATGAAAGTATATTATCACTAGGCATCTCCCTCATTGCCTTATTTTTTGCTGGTTTGCTGGCAACGAAGATCAATCAGTCGCTCACTGCCGTGTTTATCATCGTCGGGATGATCCTGCAAAACTTCTTCCCCGTTACGATTATCACAGAGTTCATAGCCACGCTGGGGATTATCTTCATGTTGTTCATGTTTGGCCTTGAATTTTCCGTTGGTAGTCTCCTCAATAATCAGCGAAAGATATTTTATTCAGGAACGTACGATCTCGTCTTCAACTTTCCTGTCGGCATATTTTTCGGCTGGTTACTGGGGTATGACCTGATACAATCATTGCTCCTCGGCGGGATTGTTTATGTAACCAGTTCCGTGATTGTAGCCAAATCCATCATTGATTTAAAACGTTCGGCAAATCCGGAAACCGAATACCTACTCAATACCCTGATTTTTGAAGATATGTTTATCGCCTCTTTCCTGGCATGTCTCGTTGGTATTATAAACTACGGTCATATTGACGCAAAAGGCATATTTCTTGTCATATTAAAGACATCGGCCTTTTTTGCATTTTTCATCGTGCTCTCGAAAACATCAAAAAAATTCATAGATAAGATCATTGATATAGAACACACGGAATTATTCGTAATCCTGATCCTTTCCCTTATCGTACTCTCCGCAGGCGCTGCATCCAGGATAGGTCTTTCTGAGGCGATTGGGGCATTTCTTGCAGGACTCGTACTGTCAGAAACAAAGCAAAGGCATAGAATTTCAGAGGCAATTAAGCCCTTTCAACAATTCTCTACGGCAATATTCTTTGTTGCATTCGGAATGTCAGTCGAATACAAGCATATAGGAAGCTTGATACCGATTGGTATACTTATCTTTATTGTTACCTCTTTTAGCAAGGTAATCGGCGGTTGTTTTATTGGTAAAAAATATGCTTTATCGAAAAAGGCAAGTTTGAGGCTTGGCTTTAGCCTCATTCCCAGGGGTGAATTTTCCATCATCCTCGCAGGGATAGTTACGATGAATCACGGTCTGCCATATCCCCTGAAATCCCTTACCGGTGTTTATGTATTGCTAAGCGCCATCCTCGGCAGTATTATCATGAAGGAGTCGGACTGGATTACCCGGTGGTTTATTGAAAAGAGAGATAAAAACAGATAAAAAACGATGAATTTTATTGCATTAAAAATGCTCGTCGGGAATCGGGCGAAGTATCTGGGTATTATTTTTGGGCTAACATTTGCCTCGCTCCTCATTACGCAACAATCGGCAATCTTCCTGGGACTAATGACCCGTACGTTTGGATTTCTTACAGATACCGGCCTTCCTGACATCTGGGTAGTAGACCCAAAAGTGCAATACATAGATGACCTCAAACCGTTGAAGGAAACAGAATCGCTTCGTGTTCGTGGTATAGAAGGCGTCGAATGGGCGGTACCCATGTATAAAGGACTCCTCAAGGCGCGTCTTCCTAACGGAACCTTTCAGGCATGTATTCTTGTAGGTCTTGACGATGAAACTCTTATTGGTGGTCCGCCTGAGATGCTACAAGGGAAGATTGCCGACCTCCGCAATAGCGATGCTATTATTGTTGACATCGTTGGCGCGACGGGCAAACTGGCAAAGATTTTGCCGGGTGGAACGCGTGTGCCTCTGCATAGAGGAGATACCATGGAACTTAATGACCACCGGGCTGTTGTTGTAGGTATATGCAGTGTGCAAAGGACGTTTCAATCACAACCAGTTGTCTATACTACTTTTTCACGAGCGACTCTTTTTGCACCGCGTGAAAGAAAGTTGATGTCTTTTGTACTGGTAAAGGCCAAACAAGGTCAGGATCATACGGTATTATGTCAGCGTATTCGCCAAATGACAGGACTTGCTGCTTATACACATAACGAGTTAAGGGAACTTACGGTGCATTATTACATGAAATATACGGGTATTCCTATAAACTTTGGCATTACGGTTGTGTTAGGTTTTATCGTAGGTGTTGCTATTGCGGGGCAGACGTTTTACAATTTTACGCTCGATAACCTTCGTTATTTTGGGACACTCAAGGCGATGGGCGCCTCGGACGGCACATTATTTCGCATGATTATCTTGCAGGCAGCAACGGTTGGGGGGATTGGGTATGGAATAGGAGTTGGGGCTGCATCGGTATTTGGCCTTTTGACCGGCAATACGGAACTTTCTTTTTATTTGCCCTGGCAACTACTCGTTTTTAGCGCAACCGCCGTTACCCTTATCTGTGCAGCTTCCTCGGTACTGAGCATCTGGAAGGTAATACGGTTAGAACCTGCAATTGTTTTTAAGAGTTAGAGAAACAGCATTCCGGCGTTTGGAAATTTCAAACAGGTTTCAATGAGTAAGATTTTTACTGGTATGATTGAAATGGATACAATGGATACGATGAATACCACTGCCGTACTATGCAAAGGCGTAACCAAAACCTATGGAAGTGGCAGTACTCAGGTGCATGCATTGAGTGGTGTTGACCTGGAAGTTTGCATGGGAGAACATATGATGCTGGTCGGACCATCGGGCAGCGGCAAGACCACGCTCATTTCTATCATTTCTGGTGTTTTGGATCATGATGGCGGTGAATGTCAGGTATTTGGCCGGGAATTTTCTCATATGAACCGTTATGAAAAGACATTGTACCGCAAGCAAAATGTCGGATTTGTGTTTCAGATGTTTAATTTAATTCCTACCTTATCGGCGGCAGAAAATGTTGCGGTACCTTTGTTAATTAATGGGATCAGGCGAAGCGAAGCGATTGACAGGGCGCGGGATGTTCTGAATCGCGTTGGGCTTGGCTGCCGTACTTATTCTCTTCCTGATCAACTTTCGGGCGGACAACAGCAGCGTGTTGCTATTGCACGTGCACTTATACACAACCCAAGACTTATCGTCTGTGATGAACCTACCAGCGCGCTTGATCATGAAACAGGTCATAAGGTGATGGAGCTCTTGCACGAAACCGCAATTGGCGTGGATCGGGCGTTAATTGTCGTTACCCACGATGCGCGCATCTTTAGTTTTGCAAACCGCATCGCCAAAATGGACGACGGACGCATTACTTACGTAACAAGTCCCCATCATTACCTGGAGAATGAAAAGCAGAATTAGGAGATTACTATGATACGAAAGTACATGCTTCCCATTTTGGCCGTATGTGGCGTAATGTTTGCAATTTTTATCGTAATCAGGGGGAATAGACCCATTCCGGCGGCACAGCCGATTGCTAATCCCGCCGCCCCTCCCTTCAATGCATCTGTTGCGGGCGCTGGTATCGTTGAGGCCAATACGGAGAATATATCGATTGGCACCCTTGTGAGCGGCGTTGTTTCAGAGGTTTATGTTTCCGTTGGCAGTAAAATCAGGACGGGTGATGTTTTATTTAAGCTTGATGACAGAGACCTGTTGGCCCAACTATCTGTCCGGCAGATGGCGCTCCGGGTAGCTGATGCAAATGTCAAGGTGGCAAAGGCATTGCTGGCGGATTTGAAAAATCAGTTGCACCGTGCAAAAATATTGTCTAACAAAGAGGTTATTAGTGTTGATGAATTTGACCGACGAAGCTATGCAGCACAGACAGCCCTTGCGAGTCTTAACCAGGCAAGGGCTGAAGCTGTATCCGTAAAAGCACAAATAGGAGAAATCAGGACTAATCTGGACAGGATTATTGTACGGTCGCCAATTGACGGCGAGGTGCTTCAGATAAAGATTCACCCGGGAGAGTTTGCCCTGGCAGGCGTTACCCAAACCCCTCTCATGATTTTAGGTAACATTGAGCCCCGGTATGTTCGGGTCGATGTGGATGAAAACGATGCATGGCGTGTACGTCCAACAGCGCCAGCGACTGCATTTTTACGGGGAAACCGTGAAATCAAAACACCCCTAACGTTCGTGCGTTTCGAGCCGTACGTTATTCCCAAAAAATCGCTTACCGGTGATAGCACCGAACGTGTGGATACGCGGGTACTACAGGTCATTTATCGTATTGAAGATTCCAGGATACCCCTTTTTGTCGGTCAGCAAATGGACGTATTTATTGAAGCTACCGATCTATTATTATCGACTCCTTCCCCATTGCACTCATTAAAGTAAGCGTGAAATTCTTAAGAAATATTTTTCAGATACTCTACAACCTTATCCCCCATCCCGGAGGTTGAAAGTATCCTGTCCTTTGATGTATTTGCAGAAGCAATGTCACCGGTGCGGTATCCATCTTCCAATACGCCCATAATGGCCATTTCTATGGCATCGGATTCTTTTCCAAGTCCAAATGCATATTTCAACATCATGGCGCCTGATAAAATTTGAGCAAGCGGGTTGGCCTTGCCCTGTCCTGCAATATCCGGGGCAGAGCCGTGAATCGGCTCAAAGAGTCCAAAGCCCGATTCTGATAAGCTGGCACTCGGAAGCATGCCAATAGACCCTGTAATGGCTGATGCCAGGTCTGATAAAATATCCCCAAACATGTTTTCGGTAACGATTACATCAAATTGCTTTGGGTTTGTTGCAAGCTGCATGGCTGCGTTATCCACGTACATGTGGTTGAGTATAATCTGCGGGTAGTTCTTCTGCACATACTCAGTAACCACCTTGCGCCACAACTTTGAACTTTCAAGGACGTTGGCTTTATCAATAGACGTCAGTTTTCTGTTGCGCTTCATCGCGGCATCGCAGGCTACCCTGGTGATCCTCTGGATTTCTGGCACAGAGTAAATCATGTAATCTACGGCATAATCTCCCTGTACCGCTCCTTCTTGTAAAGTTACTGATTTAACCTTGTTCTTTCCGAAGTAGACACCGCCAGTCAGTTCCCGCACAATCAGGATGTCCAATCCACCCTTTAATCGCTCAGATTTCAGGGATGCCGCATCGGCCAGGGGGCCAAAGATCACTGCCGGGCGAAGGTTTGCAAATAAACCATACAAGGCTCGTAGAGGTAACAATGCCCCGCGTTCTGGTGTTAATTCGGCAGGAAGGGCGTCCCATTTGGGTCCGCCAACTGCGCCAAAATAGATAGCATCAGCGTTGTCACAGGTCTTCTTTGTTTCATCCGGTAAAGGACGACCGTATTTATCATAAGCGCATCCGCCGACCAGCGCTTCCTTATATTCGAAGACATGACCAAATCTATGGGCAACGGCGTCTAATACCTTTAATCCTTCTTTCATTATTTCGGGTCCGATTCCATCGCCAGCAAGTACCGCAATACGTTTTTTCATGTATGAATCTCCATTATTTTATACTTTTGAACTATTTATAGTCTTCTTTTGTGACCTTTGTAGTAAATTATTATAATTTTGCATTATTGTAACGAATTTTTCAGAATAATCTACTATGATTATTTGGTACTTTTTTGGAATACCAAGTCGTCTAAGTATTTGTGCCTTGATGTTGTTTTTTGGGTAGTGTAAAATGTTTCAAAGAAGGGTTAACGTTTGGCGCAAAGATTTCCGTTGTTATGCCTCCATAGTATCTGTTTTTAATTAGGCCTTACGGCGACTTTTTATTGTAGCGCTGGTCGGCTACAAACCGTTTAAACCGTTTAATCCGTTTAAACGGTTTGAACTGTTTAAACAGTTTAATCAGTGCAAAACGATTTGCATTGAAATTCCTATACCTTGAAAGCGATGTGTTTTTATGATACGAGGGGTAAATCTTTTTAGTGGCATCGGCAGAAAACTGTTCTGCTGGTTTTTGTGTTTATCCATTCTCCCTGTTATTGTCGTTGCCATTCTTACCTATCGATACGCCCGCGAAACAATTAAAAGCGAACTTCTCAACGAAGAGGTATTTCTCGCTGAAGGAATCAAAAACCACATCTTAACCATCCTCAACGCAGGCGAGTATTCTTCACAATTTTTTGCCTCTGACGAATTCATTCGCAGACACTTAGAGATATTGAATCACAACCCGGACAATAAACACATTGTCAAAAGATTTAACGAATACATGGTCTATAAAACAAATCTCAACAAAGATTTCTACGAAACCCTTGTTTTAAACCCTGCCGGTATTATCGTGGCGTCCAGTAACGAACGGAGTATCGGCCGAATTGAGTCTGGCGCTGATTATTTTACGTATGGGAAAAAATATCCCTATGTAAAGGACGTTTATAGAGATGAAAATACCGGCGATTACTCAGTTGCCTTCGCAGCGCCTGTCCTAAAAAAGCATGGGGGTAAGTTTCTGGGCGTCCTCGTGATTCGTTATAATGCAAACAAGTTAAGCGAGATTACCGCAGGGAAAAGGAGCGATGCAAAAGAAGATGCCGGCACATTTCTCCGGCGGGGCAAGACCAGCGAGGCATATATTGTGAACAAAGATCATTTTCTGATTACCGGCTCCCGGTTCAAGGAAAATGCTATCTTAAAGCAAAGGGTTGATACGGAATCTGTCCTTGCTGCACTCAACACGGGGCGGGAGGTTGTGGGCGTTTATAAAAATTATATGGAGAAAAATGTAATCGGGGCGACACGCTATTTGAAGAGTATGGGGTGGGTTCTCCTGGTGGAGACTGATGAGTCGGAGGCATATTCCCCGATTTCCCGGTTCAAATATCGCGCCGTTATGGTTGTTGGGATATGCATTATTGGCGTCATATTTGTTTCTGTCTTCATATCGAGAGGAATTATTAACCCCATTATCTTACTGGTAAAGGGCATGAAGCGGGTAGCCGAAGGAGATCTGAACTTTCGGGTAGAAACGCATTCAAGAGATGAACTGGGCGAGCTAACAGCATCGTTTAATTATATGACCGATGACATCAAGGACGCACGGGAAAAGCTTTTAAGGCTTAAGGCAGACCTTGAGGAGAGAAAGGAATATTTAGAAAATATTTTAAAATACGCAAATGAGTTAATCTTCACCCTGGACGTTCAGGGTAACTTTACTTTTGTCAATCCCAAAATTAAGGAATGGGGATACGGCGATGCGGAACTGATCGGAAAACCATTTCTGTCCCTATTATTCAACAAACAGCAGGAACAGGGAAAACAGATTACTTTTGATGGTTTCATGAAGATGTTTGAGGTCGAGGTGCTGGATAAAAACAGGAACATTCGGAATGTATTGATGAGCACGTCTCTCATGAAAAGTAAAGAGGGAAAGCTGATCGGCATCCTGGGGGTTGCCAATGATGTTACAGAACTCAGAAAGCTGGAACAAAAGCTCGTGCAGGCCGACAGACTGGCGTCCATTGGTCAACTGGTGGCGGGTATTGCGCATGAAATCAACAACCCGATCGGGGTAATTTACCTTTATAGCACGGAGAGTTTAAAACTCTTCGAGCGGGTCACCAATACCTTAAAACGCATAAGCTCCCTGCCCATTTCTGATGATATACGGCAGTTGAATGAGCTTATTGCCTATCTGAATCAAAGGGCGGATGGCGAACTGGAAAGGGATAAATTTTTGAAGGTATTACTTCATATTGCAGAAGATCTGGATAAAAACTCACGGGAATTTGTGGAAATATTTAATATCATTAGTAAAACCAGGGCGATTTTACACGAATATTTAGATGGCTCTGTTAAGGAATCTATACGGTGCAAGGATTTGATCAGCGGCCTCCTTGATTTCTCACGGCAAAAAAAACCTCAGATGAGTTTGTCAAACGTGAATAGCCTGATCGATAATGTGCTCAATATTGTGGAGAAACAGTACCGGAAAGAGAAGATCGATGTGATTCGGGATATTGACCCGCATACACCCGAAATTATGATGGACTCCCGTCAGATGGAGCAGGTGGTTATTAATATTACCAATAATGCCGTGCTTGCCATGAAAGAAGCGGAAGGAAGCGTTGGGCATATGGGGGTGTTCAGAAAGGGTGTGTTAACCGTGGGATCCCGATTCCACACGGATAGGGAATGCGTTGAAATATTTATCATGGATACAGGAGTGGGTATTCATAAAAACGACCTTAAAAAAATCTTCGATCCATTTTTTACAACCAGGAAGGATGGCAAGGGCACCGGACTCGGCTTGAGTATCAGTTACGGTATTGTTAAAATGCACGATGGCAGCATTGAGGTGGACAGTGAAGTGGGAAAAGGCACAACGTTCAGGATATTTTTGCCGGTAAAGGCACGGAAGGAACAGGAATTGAGTGTTGTTAAATTATAATAGGTGAAATGTTTTTATGAAACCAGACGGCACAAAAATATTAGTTGTTGATGATGAAATTGGATATAGACGGGTGCTCAATAATGCGCTTACAGAACGTGGTTTCTCTGTCAGTACCGCCGCGTCCGGCGAAGAGGCATTAGAAGAACTCAAAAAGCAGGAATTCCCCATTGTCATTATTGACATGAAACTACCCGGCGGGATTGACGGACTGGAACTACTTCAGAGAATTAAGGGGATGTACAACTCGTCCGTCCTGATCATGACCGCATACGGCGGTATAGAGACAGCTGTGGAGGCAATGCGGCGCGGCGCATTCAATTACATTACCAAGCCCTTCAATCTCGATGAAATCATCCTCAACATCGACCGCCTGATCGAGCAGCAGAAAATCCTTGATGAAAATAAGTACCTCCATTCCGAGCTGGAAAAGGTCTATGGATTAAAAAAGATTGTGGGCAGTTCCAGGGAAATTCAGAAGGTGCTCGACATGATTTCGAGGGTTGCCTTTAGTTCCGCAACGGTTTTGATCACGGGGGAGAGCGGCACGGGAAAGGAGCTGGTGGCAAGGGCAATCCACTTTACCGGAAATCGAAAAGACCGGAAATTTGTGGCAATCAACTGTGCTACGCTATCTGAAAGCCTTCTGGAAAGCGAATTGTTTGGGCATATGAAAGGGGCGTTTACCGGCGCCATCAGGGACAAAAAAGGCCTTTTTGAAGAGGCTGATGGCGGCACCTTATTTATGGATGAAATCGGCGATATCCCAAAATCAATCCAGGCAAAACTCTTGCGCGTCCTGCAGGAAGGAGAATTTATTTCACTGGGTGACACCGTTACCAAGAAGGTGGATGTGCGGATTATTGCTGCAACAAATCAGGATTTAATGCAAAGGGTGCAGGAAAAGGAATTCCGTGAGGATTTGTACTATCGTTTGAATGTGATAAATATCAAAATGCCGCCGTTACGGGAGAGAAAAGGGGACATCCCACTCCTGATTAAACACTTTATTGAAAAATATAACAAAAAGGAGAATAGACACATTAAGGGTATTTCGCCAGAAGTAGAGAAGGAATTCTATCAGTACCATTGGCCGGGTAACGTCCGTGAACTGGAAAATGTCATAGAACGCGCCATTACCCTGACCAATGAAGATATCATATCTGAAAATGTTGTTCTGCCACGGGTAAAAAAAGAGGGCAGTATTGAAACTCAGGAAGGCGATCTCCTCTTACAACCATACAAAGAGGCGCGGAGAAATGCGCTCGATGCATTTAATGTAAAATATATTATAAACATTTTGAATAAAAACAGTGGTAATGTGACAAATGCAGCGAAAGAAAGCGGTATCGAACGCCAATATTTACAACGCATGTTGAAACGGTACAATGTTAAATCGAAGGATATATTTTAGATATAAGATTGAATATTTTTACTATAAAGAATTATAGTATTGGTACGAAAATGCACATTTCATGCCCTTTTGTGAGCCTTAGGCTCATGATTGTTTACTCTGCAAAACTTCCTTTTTTTTGTAAGTTTTTCACAATCCTATTTACTTCTTATCAGGAGGTGAAGTTTGTTTATGAGGAAAGATTGCTTCTCTCCGCTCGCAATGACAACGTCCTGTGTGCCATCAAAGAGCATAGTAAGTGTCATTGCGAGGGTCTTTTCCGAAGCAATCTCCCCGCTTTCACAAGAGAATTGGTTGCGGCTTAGCTGCGCCAGGATATTGTTTGTTTCATTACGCCTTTTGCTTTTAAAGACTATCGCAATATTTTGGTGTCCCGGTGACTAAATCTCATGTAACGATTTTTGTTGATGCCAGCTACAATCCGGGAAGAAAACTCGGCGTCGGGGGATTTTTGTGTATTCCCAATTGCCCTGATGAACTGCTAGCAAACAAAAACGTGGTAGAGGAATTGTATGATCCTTCTGCAGTGAAAACAAGGGTAGTAGAGCATACTACGAATACGCGGTTGGAACTTCAGGCGCTTCTCTGGGCGCTCGAATCCCTCAAATCAGATAATGAAACCAAAACCTCTGGAAAAACTGGGTCGATAACCATTTACACAGACTGTCACACGGCAGTTGATTTATTGCGGCGCAGAGAGAGGCTTGGGAGCGTTCATTATCTCAGTAAACGAAAGGGCACAACGTTAAGAAATGCAGATATCTACAAGAGCATTTTTGCGCTCTATGACGAACTTTCGCCAAAGCTCGTATGGATTAAAGGGCATACACGGGGAAAAGACCGTGTTGGGATACAGGGCATATTTTCGGAGGTAGATAAATTAGTCAGGAATCAGTTGAGAAGTTATATTGCTCGCAGTTGTGATGATTAATTTCCCGGTTCACAACCTTCCAGACTGTCAGCTTTTCAACCGCCTGTTTACTCTTCTCCCCCGGGCAATGAAAGCTGTTCAATATCATCAAGCTGGTGGAGGGAGCCGTGGGTAATAGCCTGAAGTTCGCCACACATCCCCGTGATGTTTACCGTCAGACGTTCAATTTGCATCTCCCTCTGTTTCCACAGCTTATTCATCGCAGCCTTTTCCTGATCAAGGCTCTTTCTCATGGCAACGAAGGTCTCCACAACTGCCCGTATCTTCTGGGAAAACTGCTGGTTGCACAAATAGTCATAGAGCAATTCCATCTTCTCGTTTTTCCCCGTATTGGTCATCTTGAGCTTGTGGTATTCAATCAACATATTCCGCAGCGTTTCCGCAACGGGTCTCACGATACATTCGCCGGTTACCCAGATATCGCCAATCATTCTGAATGGTTCATGAAAATCCTTTGGCATGGTGGTAGTTACCAGGATGGCGATATTGGCATTTGCCTCCATCTGATCGTCCTTTAATTTCTGGAGCCACTTATCCGACCACGCCTCGGCGCGCTTTGCTTCCCAGATAATCGTTCCGCAGGGTTGTCCGGCAGGCGTATGAACCTGCTGAAGGATGTCTGCGCCCCGTGCGCCCTTCCGCACAGGTTCAATGCGGTCGTAAGGAAAAGAAGCACGCAAAAGATGTTCTAGTTCTAATTCCAGCACTTCTCCCTGAAGTTGTTGTGAACCCTGTTCGAGTTTTCTCTGTAATTCATCATTTGCCTGTTTAAAGTCTTCCAGTTTTTTCGTTAATTCGGCCTCGCGGAATCGTGACCTCTCTGCCTCCTTTTTTGCCGCATCTTCCTGAATCTTTTTCCGTTCTTCGTCTAATTTTCGTTGATTTTCCAGCTCTAAATTTTCCTTTGCCTCCCGAAGCTTCTGCTTTTCTTTGAGGAGCGCCATTTCTCTCTCTTTGAATTCTTTCAGGGTTTTTTCCTTCTGTGCCAGGTCTTCCTGAATCGCCTTCCTTTCCAGTTCAAATTCCTCTTTTGCCTTCTCTTGAGCCTCTTTTTGCGCCTTTTTGATTAAAGACTCCTTGTGTTTTAACGCCTCTTCTTTCTCCGACAACTTATCTTCCAGCTCAGTCAGCTTTGCGGTAAATTCCTTAGAAGTCTTTCGCTTTATCTCCTTTTCGAGTTCTTCTCTCAGTTCCTCTTCCTTTTTCTTAAACTCCTTTTCAAACTCCATTTCATATTTTTCCATCGTGTGCTGGGTAATTCCCTGGTGGAGATGAAATTCATGTTTACACCGTGGGCACACGACGATTTCACCAGAACTGATGATAATTTTTGCGGACATAATATACTCCTTGAAAAGTAAGTGCCGGTTTTTTCCCGAAGGGCTGTCGCCATTTCGTCCAATTTGATGACTTGTGGTTTCATCTCATCTTAACATACTCTGGTATTGATAACTTCTGCCGGATGCAAAAGAAGGCACCGACTGCAAGGGCTAACCTGTTCCTTATCCATTTCATAAATATAATTATTCCCGTCTTTATCATAAATCATCGAGGGGACTCCGTACCCCTTTTCCACCCTTATTAAGGACATGGGTATAGATCATCGTGGTAGAAACGTCTTTGTGGCCGAGTAATTCCTGTACGGTACGGATATCATAACCATCTTCAAGCAAATGGGTGGCAAAACTATGCCGGAATGTATGACAACTTGCCGGTTTGTGAATACCGGCCGCATGAATAGCGTCTTTCACAGCCCTTTGTAATACGGACTCGTCAATATGATGTCTCTTCTCCATTCCAGAGCGGGGTTCTATGGAACGTTTGCTGGCGGGAAACACATACTGCCACGCAAATTCTTTGGGGGCATTTGGATATTTTTTCTCAAGTGCATCCGGCAGGGAAGCACAGCCGAACCCCTTTTCCAGGTCTTCTTCGTGTATTTCTTTAACCCTGGACACTTGCAGTTGCAAATGTTTCTTCAGTGATTCAGGTAGCATCGTTGTGCGATCTTTATCGCCTTTTCCTTCCCGCACCATAATATGATTGTAAGAAAAATCCACGTCCTTTACCCTGAGTCTGACGCACTCCATCAAACGAAGCCCTGCTCCGTAGAGGAGGCTTGCCATCAGCCATTTTGAGCCTTCCAGCCTCAGGAGGATCTTTTTTGCCTCCTCTCTCGTAAAAACAACCGGAAGTCTTTTGGGCCTCTTTGCCCTTTCAATGTCGTCTAACCAGCCAATATCTTGTTGTACAACCTCACGGTACAAGAATAAAAGTGCGCACAATGCCTGATTCTGTGTGGAGGAGGATACATGTTCCCTGACTGCAAGGTGCGTAAGGAATTCGGTAATCTCCTTTTCTCCCATATCTTTAGGATGTCTTTTATTGTGAAAAATAATAAATCGCTTAATCCATTGCAGATATGATTGCTCTGTGCGTATGCTATAGTGTTTTAACCGAATTTTATTTTGCACCACATCCAGTAATTTGGGTTTCTCATCGGGTGGTGTGGTTTGTGCTTTATTATTATCCATATCTCAAAACAATTTCCCTCAATGGCCCATTGGCAAAAAATCATTCAACAAATAAGTAATTTTTAATTATACTACTAATTTACCATATAACAAGAAAATAAGCTTGACTATACATATTTAAAGAAGTAATATACCACGTCATGTTAGTAAAAATTGGGAAATACATTGTATAATTGACGTAAATTAATATGACAATTGGGAAGTCTAATATAAAGTTATTAAAGTAGGATTGCGAAAAACACAGAACCCGTATTCTAATGCCAATAAATCGTGGATATCACCATCGAGCGCCGATTCGACGTTAACTGACATTACCGAGGATTGGTTTCGTTCCTACGCTAGTCATCTGGCGCAATACAGCGATGACGATAGGGACGATGTCAACTGCGATGTCCGTCTAGGCTCCGACTTCGAAAAGGCCAAGCGTGGACGGAATTTGGATTGCTCGAAACCAGTTGTTGTCAATAGGCAACCACCGGCGTCATCACGTGCTCTTGACGCTAGTGGCTGACAATGCTTCCGACATAACTGCGAACTACTGTGTCACGCTCTGTCCTTAACAGTTGAACTGGTATCGGTAAATTTTTGAAATAAACCGGAGACCGGATTCGTTTGTTGTCTGGCGGCAAGAAGCCGGTCCCGACCCTGACGTCTCCGGAGGCCTATGCAAAGTCCTTCGAGGGGGATATCGAAAAGTTAACGCCTTTTTTTGATCTGAAGAGCTTTGCAACAGTGTTGATGCGGGCAAGCCGTTTTGGAGAAGTCGTCATCCGGATGGAGGCTCGGAGCGCGGCGTCGGCGCCGTGACATCGGACCACAAGAAATCTCTCGCATCCGAACGTCTCTTCCTGCTGATAAGGTTGAATGTCAAATAAAAGCCAGTAAAGGCCACAGACACTGGAGCTGACGTGGGTGGCGTTGCACCTACTCCTTCCGAGAATCCCTGGCTTAAGTACGGGTCCCAGTCGCCGTGGCCTTCATTACCGCAATGTCCACGGCAGGTGTTGTCAGTCTCAAGAAAGCAATGGCCCGACTACAAAGTTAACATCACAAGTCCATTCGTTCAGAATGGTATTGCGAGATGGTCAGGTCATGGTATCTCTATCGATTGGTACCTTCAACCAGATCAGGCATCTTTCAGAAACAGCTAAAAGGACGTGGTTGCAATGGCCTGTACTCCTTCAGGCAACGTTCTATGGAATCAGCCGCCTGTATCAGTCTCCTAGAGCCTGGAAGTTATGTGGTCTCGGTCGACGCGCCAAGTGCGGCCCCAGCGCAGCTTCAACTGGTAGTGGAGAAACCTCCTTCGATGCCATGCCCATAAATTCATTTAGCTTAACAACAATAGGACAACGCAATAAAAACCTCTAAAGGTGGGGTGTTGCGAGACACCTTGTATATCGCACAAAATTAGCGAAACATTGCATTACAATGTATTTGGTGTGTGTTTATGGCAAATAGTAAGTTGTTATGTTTTGTAATTAAAGGTATAGAATTTCAATCTTATAAAAAATTAAAAAAATACGTTTTGTAACAGTTTTTGGTCGGCGTTTTTAATATTAGGTTTTATTTCATGGAAAAGAAATACTTTTCCCTGTTTGTCAGTGTATTTTACCGGGAGCAAGAGGCAAATAGCATTTTGATCGAACTGATCACCAGCATTTCTGGTCTCCAAAAGACGACTTCTGGTTGCTCGTAGGAGCTGTACAACGAACAAGAATGGGTTGTTTCTTATCTTTAGAGAAGAAGTGGGAAATAAGCGATTTCCTCTGTTTTTTTAGTACAATGATTTGTTCATGTATGTTTTACACGGCATCTCATGGGGTTATAGTTATAGGTGGTTTGTATCATAGTACTCCAGAGATATAAACCTTCGTGTCGTTTCATGTGTTGAGGAGTTTATAAACGACGGGCAAGAGTTTTCCCGGAGTGTGTGATAAGAATCCGTAATAACGAAAAGTGTTTGTCAGGGATTGCTTCGCTCCGACTAGTGTCATAATGACAACGTGCTGTGTGAACCGTCATAGAGTTTAATCGGTTTCACCAAGAGGGGGACGATATTTGCCAAGATAGTCAACATTGGCTTTCATGTTATTTGACTGCGAGGGTCTTTTCCGAAGCAATCTCCCCTTTTCATAAAGAAGAATTGGTTGCGGTGTAGCTGCGCTATGTATCATAATTAATTTTTTAAAGAACAAGGGGTCAGACCTTGACAGGCTGTCCGAGAATGCAAAATTGTGAAAATCTGGATATTGATTTACAAAGACTTATGACATGCGAATTCACGAAAAAGTCAATTCTCGGACAATCTGTTGATTATTGAATATGCTTGACAAGTTATGTCAAGAGGAGTTGCGCAGGGAGAGGTATTTTATGCCGATGAAGACTATCATAAATTTTTAAGGTATCTCGAAAAAGTCTCTGAAAAGTTTCAGTTAGAGATGTTTGCCTTTGTCCTCATGGGAAATCATTATCGTCTGTTTTTACGCACAAGAGAGGCAAATCTTTTCAGGGCAATACAATGGCTACAAACATCTTACAGCATCTATAGGGGATGCAGAATTGCCACAGAAAACAAGGGTAGGGGATAACGGGATTGTAGAAAAGGTATTGAATGAAGTAGCAAGGTATTTTGAAGTAGAACGAAATCAGTTATTACAAAGGAAAAGATGGATACCGCAAACAGCCAGAGGTGTATGCATGTACATTTTAAAGGAACACAGTGGATCGGATAATAAGAGGATTGGAGAAGTATCGGTGTAAGTTTAAGTGCGGTATCAAAAGCCGCGCTGAGGATAAGCGAACAAGCGAAAACACAAAGAAGGTTTAAAAAAGAGACCGATCAGATTTTATCCTCTATTTTCAAGGTCTGACCCCTTTGTACTCTCCTTCATTGAAAATACACAAGACGGTCAAATGTATGAAATCAAAGGAAAATTAACTGGGCAGAATGGAAAAAGTTTGACAGTACGTACAATTTGGATGACTGAAAATGAAACAGGGAACATAAAATTCATTACTATATATCCAGACAAAGGGATATATATAATGACATACAAATTATTTGAAGAAGTCGTTTTATTAAAAGATATACCTGAAAAAAAGTTGGAGAAAGGCGACGTTGCCACTATTGTTGAGCGTCCCCCTGTTTCTATAGGTAAAAAGCCTAACAAGGGGTTGCTGTTGACCTCCGCTTCGCTACGGCAACTGAAACCGGGAGTTAGAATGGCAGCGTGATTTACTGACTCCAATCGGTGCTCGTTTCACTCGATTGGACAAGCCGTCCGTTCAAAGCTATACTGTCAGAAAACCGCCGACAATGACGAGAATGATCGAAACACCGCTTAACGAACGACCTCAGTACGTGGCCCTCGGTGCATTGTCTCTTGCGGCAGCAGAGGACTGACGGGGATTCTGTCCCTGTCTCCACGCACTTTTTTCGAGCCGTACTCCCGAAGTATCCATCCGCTGCGGGCAATCTCCCTGGTAGCCGTTGTGGGTGTCGTCTCTTTGTGCTTTCTCCATTAATGTCGGGTTGTTTTTACATCTTGTTTTATGAGTTAGATTTGAATTTTTTGTTGTCTTTCATGTGTGTATTTCCATCCCCCCAGCCTCAGACAGCGAGAGACAGTCACCATTGCTGCCACCCTAGGCAGCGAAAAATAGCTGACAACGCATTATTACAGTAAATCGAAGAAGACCCATAATTAAAGAGGCCACCTAACGATTATGATGACCGATTCGGGTTTATCGTTGAAGGTTCTTTTGTTGCATATATCATGCGACGGGCATTCACTTGTTCTTCTGTCCATTTGCTGCTGTCGATAAGGTTCAGATATGATTCGTCAGTTATTTTACTCATGTCAGGTGTTTTTTCTTTCCTGAACCTGTTAAATTCATATAAAGTAAAACCTGACTCCCGTAAGAGGTCAACGCAATCTTTTATCGTATATCCAACCAATAGCTCAGAAGGGTGTAATTCGCAATAAATGTGTTTGATGTCGTTCTTTAGCGCATGCTTCATTCCAAAGAGGACTTTACCTTCGCTGCCATGTACATCAAGTTTAACAATCTCCGGATGAATATTTTCTTTTTTAGCAAGATCGTCAAAAGGTATTGCTTGCACTATCTCACTTTTCATTCCCTGGGTTATTTTCATACTGCGATCAGCAAATGGGATATCAGCAGTCTCATCGGATAAGGCAATGCGATGGAGCTTTACCTGTAATTGGTTTATATCCACATTCTTTTTTGTTATGTCAAAGTATTTTGCATTGGGCTCGAAGGCGTGGATTTCACATTCTTTGTTGAGAGAACCGATAAATATGGTAAAATAGCCAAAAAATGAACCTATATCTAAAAAACAGTACTTCTTATGAGCAATAAGAGATGCGAGATGGTTAGTCACGGCCGGCTCATAATTTTTTCCTGCCACAGCTTCCGATAAATATGCTAATGAGGGATCATACATCTTAAATGTAATACCGGCTACAGAGATGGTGCCAATCTGGTATTTTCTAAAATCTTTTCCATACTTAATACCCATGATGATACGAAGAGAAGTTTTGTGAATCTTTTTTAGGATGGTATAAAGTTTCAATGTTTTTAATATGCTGCGGAATGAATTACTTTCCTTGATATTATGGGGGATTTTCATCAGGCTATTTAAAATAGTCATTATTTTTCCTTATGTCATTTTGTCCTATTTTATTCATTATTTATTGACAAACAAGGTCGTGTGGGTTGGGTTGTGTGCGTGAATCGAAAACCCACCAATTTCGTAAATTTCACTGATAATTCTCATTTGGTTTTTGCTTGTTTCCAAACTCTGTTTGTGAACACAAGGTGTGAAAAAGCCCTGTTTCGCAAGCAAACCTGCGGTCAAACCCAATTTGTTGACTAAGAAGATAAAATAAGTTTGATGGGATGCAGGTTCAGGTAATACTGTCGTCTTAAATAGGTAATATCAAATTTCCTCACGTAATGTTTAATGAGTGTTACGGGAACAATGAGTGGAGTAAGTTTCTGCTGGTAATTGTCGATAACTTCCTGCAGTTCCTGCTTTTCATCCGAAGACAGGCGCTTTTTGAAATATCCAAGTATGTGATGCAAGACGTTTGTGTTCTTTCTTGCCGTTGCCATCAGGCGCACGCCATCCATCAGATTTCTGATATATTCAGCAAATAGCTCCGCCCGTTTTATTTCCTTTGCGCGTGCAACCAGGCGTCCGAGGTGTATATAATGTTTGGGGCTGTGAGCCATAAGTAAAAGTTTATGGTCGGTATGAAAATCTACCAGGTTTCTGATGGATGCGCCTTGCTTTAAAAATTCCCGCCATCGCTTATAGACAAAAACACCTTCAACAAAGTTTACCCTAAAGCGGTCATTATGCAGTCGTCCATCATCCACCACCGGAAGCAATGGGAAATGTTTCATAAACGCCCCGCCGAAGAGACCTGATCCCGTTCTGATACGGTTTTCTGCCGGATGGTGAATTTTCACGCCGCTTATCCCCGAACTCGGTGACTTACTTTTGAAAACGAACCCACAGAGTTCTTCCCGTTCTAATTCTTGTAATTTTTTCTTTATCCACGGGCGCATTTTTTCCGTATGGTCAATATTGCTTTTGATGGTTATAAGACGTTGGACTTCAGGTATTCCTGCCAGATGCATAGCTTCTCTTGGCACGGGAAGTCCACACTCTACTTCGGGACATACCGGTATCCATTCAAAGTAACATCCAAGGGTATTTGTTATAAATCTGTCTAGTTTGTGTCCACCATCATAACGCACCTTTTCTCCGATAAGACAGGAGCTTATTCCGACTTTGATTTTTTCTTTTTTCGACGTCATTTGGTTAATAATTAAAGATTTCTGTACCGCCGATATCGAACCGCTTTCCTGCGGCGCGGAGGGTGGTGGCCAATATCTTACCCGTGGAGAGGATATCGGCAACCTCGGCCCTGCTTATAGTATTACTCTGTAAAAACTTCTTTTTTTTGTAAGTTTTTCACGGTCCCATGTACTTCTTATCGGGAGGTGAAGTTTGTTTATGAGGGAAAGATTGCTTCGCTCCGCTCGCAATGACAACGTGCTGTGTGCCATCAAAGAGCATAGTAAGTGTCATTGCGAGGGTCTTTTCCGAAGCAATCTCCCCTTTTCATAAAGAAGAATTGGTTGCGGCGTAGCTGCGCTATGAGATGTTCGGAGAGGTTTTTCCCCATTTCTCCAAGCCCACCAAGGTAAATCACCCGTTTAATGCCTTCAGCATCTGTTTCCTATAAAGCCGGTAGCACCGATAATCAATACCCTGTCATCTGGCATAAGATTTAAATCATTTATATATAAAGTTTACCATAAACTTGAGTGGGCAGGAATAAAAATATAGTTTTGCAAAGTATTCCTGTCATGAGATAGAATTTTTCTAAATGAGTAAATTTATTAATACCGCCATGTATCAATTTCGTGATGCATTAGTTATGTTAGGAAAGATTCTCTTTGATGGTGATACAACTATCAGAGAAACAACGTTGCATACATAAAGTGGTACAGAGAGTACTCTTTTCTTGCTAAGGGAGGCTAATTTAATTTTAAAATGACTATCATGGATACGCTTAACTCACAGAATCTTATAGACACGGTAAAACAATACATGCAAAACAAAGAAAGAGAAATCGTTGACCTTGCATGTAAATTAATCAGCGCTCAGACCGAAAATCCACCGGGAAATGAAATCCTTGCCATTCCCGTTGTGGAAGATTTTTTCAGGGCGCTGAATATCCCTTATCAAACCTTTGAAAAGGTAAAGGACAGGACAAATATTCTGGGATACATAGGACAAGGTTCTCCAACCCTGTTAGTTGCCTGCCACCTGGATGTTGTACCGGCAGGCGATGACTGGGAAAGAAATCCCTTTGAGGCGTGGATAGAAAACGGCAGGGTATTTGGAAGGGGGTCCTCTGATAACAAAGGCCAGATGGCTTCTATGATGGCCGTCGCACGGTTTCTTAAAGAAAATGAATCAAAACTGAAAGGGCGATTGATCCTGGCTGGTGTTGCAGATGAAGAGCGGGGCTCCAGCCTGGGTCTTGAATATTTACTCAGCGAATGTGGAGTGACTGCTGACTACGCTATTATTCCCGATGTTGCACACAATATGAATATGATCGATGTAACGGAGAAAGGCGCATTGTTCCTGGAAATTATCTCTCATGGAAAACAGGCACACGGGTCAAGACCAGAGAGTGGAATAAATGCAATCTGGAATATGATTACACTGCTGGAGCGTATTAAACAACTAAAATTCAGGTGCACTACCCATCCATTGCATACGCCGCCAACTTTAAATCTGGGGTCTATCCATAGTGGGATAGCGCCAAACATCGTTCCTGCCCTCTGTAAGGCACAACTGGACGTCCGTTATTTACCGGAAGATTCGTCAGAAAATGTTATCAATGATATCCATAAAATCATCAGGGAAGTTGAGACGCAGCAACCTTTAGCCCGGTTTGAGATAAGGATTATTTCCAATCAACTTCCATCGGGTGTTCCTGTTAATAATCCACTGGTAGAGTTAATTTCGAAGCACACCCAGGCCATTTTGGGTATCTGGCCGCAACCGAAAGGAATGTCCGGCGCAACGGTAACAAAACAACTTATCCAGAAGGGGATAACGGCCGTAGGATTTGGCCCTGGCGATGAATCAGAAGCGCACGCGACAAACGAATCTATTGGTATTCAGGAACTGGTTGATTTTGCGAAAATCATGGCTTTAATAAGCCTTGATTTATTATCGTAAGGTTAATTTGAAACCGTTAACAAAGGATATTTGAAAATGAATCATGATAAAAAACCGGACTTGTCTGTCGCCAACAAACTGTTACAGGGCTTAACGGCCAGGGAGCGTATCCGATGGGCAGTAGAGACCATGGGTCAGGATGCGGTTCTGTTGAGCAGTATGCAGAGTACGGCCTCTGTACTGATGCACCACTTTTATACCATGGGTCTCAATAATGAGATACTCTTTGTAGACACAGGATACCACTTCCGGGAAACGTTACAGCTTCGTGACGAATTCATGCGCCGTTACAAGCTCAATATTGTAACGCTGTACCCCGAATTAACCACTGAGCAACAGGAAAAGAAATGCGGGAAAAAATTGTACCTCTATGTTGATGGCCAGAAGGAATGCTGCCATTTGCGCAAGACGGTGCCATTTATCAACCACATGAAGCACTTCGGGCGCAAACTTGTAATGGTTGGTTTGCGTCGTGGTGAAGGCGGCCGGCGTGCCCAATTGGACACTCTTATACAAGACCCACGAACCAAGGGATATACCTTACACCCCATACTAGACTGGACAGATGATCAGATTCAGCAGTATATTCAGGAGAACGATGTGCCGGAACATCCCCTGCATAAGCAAAACTATCCCAGCATCGGATGCGAATGCTGCACGACTCCGGTTCAACCAGGCGAAGACCCACGGGCAGGCCGATGGCGACATCTTGCAGGAGTTTGTGGGGAGGAAGGCCCTAAGTATTGCAGGCTGAACTATTCAGATGGCTCAGGAATCTGACGTATCCACGGTTAGCATCTTCCAACATTGTTACGACAAAATTCATTTATCCAGTGCGTCATCTCCATCCACAGACTTTATTACCTCGTACCCATTTTTTTCGAGCACGATTTTTATCAAATTTCTGACATTTTCATCGTCCGCCGCTATCAATATTGTCTCTGTGCAGCCTTTTAGCATAACCTCCGTTTCTGTTTTTACCCCGGAAACCTCTGATGTTACCCTGGGAAAAAGAGATAGCGCAGAATTAAACCCTGAAAGGGTTGTATAATAAGGAATTCAATTTCTCGATATTATGGGAACAAGGATGTTTGTTAACGAGTGGGACATTGTTTAATAAAGGGGGGGACTTCGTCGTGATGGTTCGACAAGCTTACCATGCACGGCGTTGCACCCAGACCTTGTCGTGGGATCACGACAAACTATTCAGGGGGTTGTTTTTCTTTCCAATAATTAATGCAGAACTGGTCTTTAGATCAATCCTTCGTATACCCTTAAAACCAGCCTTTTCAAGCCACGTCCTGTATTCAGACTCGCTATACGACGCCCCTTCCTGTGTCCCAATAAGCATATTCAAACTGAAGAGCGCCGCAAACTGCGGGTGTGTCTTTGTTTCATCCAGCACAAATTCGTGAATAATGATCTGTCCACCATCCCTTAAGGCATTCCAGCATTTTTTCAATATTCTTACATTATTTTCAGTATTATAAATATGCAAAAGATTTGAAACGAGCACGACATCATACTCATTATTACCCAAAGGGTCTTCCAGGCAGTTTCCCGTAAGGGTGGTAACACGGTCTTTCATCCCCGCTGCGTTGATAAATTCACGGGTAAGTTTGGTGACATGTTCCAAATCAAAGACGACCGCATGGAGTTGTGGATTTGCCCGGACACATGCGATAGCATACGTACCCGGACCACCTGCAAGATCAAGCAGTCTTTGGGAATTTTTCAAATCGATAAGTTCACAAAGCTCTCCGGCCCTTGCAGACGCAATATTGTGCATCGCCGTAATAAAATCCCTGAGGTCATGGGGATCGACATCTTCAGGCAAATCCTTTAAGGAAACGGCCTTCCCTGTTTCAATGGTTTCTCTCAGCATAGACCAGTTCTCCATCATATTATGAAAATGATGAACACCATCACCCTGGTACAGAGGTTTCCCTTTAATGAGATAAAGTTCAGAAAGGGGTGTATTGAGATAATAATTTCCCTGTTTTGTAAGTAATTCAAGCGAAACGAGGGCGTTGAGGAGCATTTCTGTCGCACGTTCATTCGTACGGATAGATCGGGAAATATCCCTTGCGGTAAGTTTGCCTTTGCCAACGAGGGTAAAGATATCAAACTCTACTGCGGTAAAGAGGACGCACGATTTCCAGTAACCGCTACTGAGTTGAAGGATATAATCAAAGGATGCTGCATGGTCTCTGTTTGTCATAATAAGTCCCCTATAAAAACTTCTGAAGAATTCTTTTTGGTTTCGGCTACGCCGCACTAAGTTTATGCCGGAATGCCGCTATGTTCTGTCGCAAACCAGATGAGAATATATACACCGGCGCCAAATAAGACCATCCCGATAAGCCAGAGGATTTGTCTGAATCGGTGAGTTATTCCTTTATCGAGGTTAAAATCTATCAAAATACCCCAAAGCCCATTGAGTCCATGGAAAATAACGAGTGAAAGCAGGCAGATATGGAAGGCAATCCACCCAGGTGAGCAAAACCGGTTGACTATCTCATCGTAATAACGGGATGAATACCGGCTGGGACTAAAATGAAAAGTAAAGAAATGTACAGCCATTCCAATAACCAACAGGAGGGCAGTCACCCTCTGTAAAAACCACGACCAAAAACCTTTATTTTCCATATTCTCGTTCACCGCGGTAAATGGTTATCTCCTTTTATAGAGATTCATGAGGTCATCCCTGGTAAATATTGACTCAAACGGTATGCCTTTTTTTTCAATATTCTCCCGTCCGCCTTCCTGACGGTCTACGAGGGTAATTGCCTTGATGACGTTGAGATTGGATTCCCTTGCACGGTCGACGGCCTCTATCGTGGATTGTCCTGTGGTAACCACATCATCGACAATCACGACCTTATCACCCTCATGGACATTTCCCTCAATCCACTTCATCAATCCATGCTCTTTTGCCTTTTTCCTCACGACAAAGGCATTTATGGCATCGTCCTGCATACCGCTTACCATGGCCGCAGCAAAGGCAATGGGGTCTGCGCCGAGCGTAAGACCGCCAATGGCATTGATATGAAGAGATTTGACCCTTTCATAGAAAAGATGTCCAATGAGCAGCATGGCCTCAGGGTCTAACGTTGTCGTCTTACAATTAATATAATAATTACTCATCCGCCCCGATACCAGTTTAAAAACAGGTTCTTCGCTGTATTTAAATGATTTCATGAGGAGGATTTCAAGCAATCGCTTTTCAGCCTTGATAAGATTCATAAAATCGTAGTCGTACCTTCCCTATAATTATTTTATATTTTGATCCCCCTTAACAAAGGGGGACTCAGGGAGTTGTATGCCTCCCATTTATTTTGAAACTCAAAAAGAACGGTTTCGTTCTGTTTTTATTTAATCAGATTATCAATTTTTGCGGCCAGGATAAAATCGCTTTCGGTTAATCCATTTATTTTATGGGTATAAATTTTTACTTCTACCTTTCCCCAGGTAAGGGTGATTACGGGATGGTGACCTTCTTGTTCTGCGACTTCCCCTACGCGGTTTACAAAGTTCAGCGCTGTAGAAAAATCGGGAAACTTAAAGGTCTTCAGCAGGTGATGCTCTTCTATCATACTCCAGCCTTCTACCTGTTTTTGTAATGACTGAAGTGAAGCACCCCTGAGCGGCGGCACGCCGCCTCTGCACGGCACACATTTTTTAGAAGCCAGTACGGACATAAGAATTCCCTCCAGAAAGATTTTAAAGATGAAACATAACAAACAAAATCGTCATCATCAAAGGCGTTCTTTTTACGAATCATCACATCTATTTTCAATCCCGACGAAGGATGAATAATATTGAACTGTTGGCATCTTTGAATTGCCATTTCTTAATAGGCTATTTTTAGCAGTTTTCATAACTATGTGGCCTTGTGTCTGTTACGACTGTAATCATTTGTTAAATAACAACTTAATACACGTTTTAAATTCCGGCTGTTCCGTTTGATTTCTTTCGATTCCGTTGGAATCGGTCACAATTTGGTCACAGTCGATTAAAGTAAAAACAGAATTGATGGTATTATTTAATAATTCTTTCCTAACCAGTCTTGCATCTGTAAACCATGTATTCTTTCAAAATGTTCTGTATTATTTGTTACCAGTATACAATTATTAGCGATAACTATGCTGGCAATCAAAATATCAAAGTATAATTCAGCCAGTACACAATTCGAAACAGACAAAGAATAAACCCCAATTTCGCTAACCTTCTTTTTTAGGAAATACACAATTTTAGCTAATTTCTCCTGCATGGATTCAGGCAAATCTTGTATTTCCTTTAAAAATTTCTTCTTCGAAGATTGTTTTAGTTTTCATGATAAACCTCAAGAAAATTTTCAATAATTAAATTTATTTTCAGATTACTATTTATCAGAAGTATAAAAAGCATGGAAAATTATTTCAATGATATTTTCTGATAATATAATAATATCGGAGTGGAATGGTAGAGAGAAGTTGGTGGTTTGATTGATGAATGGAAATGGAACAAGGGCAGTATCTCATCTATTATAATTTGTCATAAATAGCATCCTCTTCGTTGTCCCATATTTTTTGGAACAACGCCGCAGGTAACTCCTGAGATGCCTTTGCAAGCAAGGTTCTTTCCCTTTTACTTTCCAAAAACTGAATAAAGTCGAAAACCTCTGTAAGAAGATTTTCCGGAAGATTATCAATTTCTTTCTTTATCATTTCTTTGACGGATATTTTAATTCCTTCCTTTCTCAACCTAACAACATCTGCCTTTGGGAATCCAGGGACATATTTTTTAAGGTATTCTTCAATTTCCTCATAATTTATGTCGTAATTTTTAAAGAGTCCTCCGATTTTTGATATTCCTTTCTTTTTCTCAGGAAATATTACAAGGACTTCCGATGTCTCCTGAGTTTCAGTCTTTTCAATCAATTCAATCACCCCATAGCAAAAAATATTATGGAAGAAGGTATAGTAGTATGACGGAAAACGAGGCGCTTTTCACTTACAGACTAAAGCAGGCAATCTTTTTATCTTTTGTATCTCCTTCGCAGTTGATGAGTGCGTTACACGATAGATGTCCCTATGCCAACTGCAAATTAAGCCAAAACTGTGCGTCCATGCCAAAAAGTTTCTCCAGACGAAGCGCGGTGTCAGGGGTAACCCTCTTTTTTTGTTAATCAGTTCATTAACACGCGGACATGAAACCCCAAGCTTTTCTGCCAGCTCGCTCTGCGTCATATTCAGAGGTTTGAGAAATTCCTCCAATAACATTTCGCCGGGATGCGTGGGCGGGGCCATTTTTTGGCATACGAACCATATTCTTTCTCCTTATTATTTAGTGGTAATCTGTAATTTCGACGTTATCTACACCATCATCAGTCCACACAAAACACACATAGTAAAATATATTTTTGCAAGGCTGGATACGTCCCGGAAAGATTGATAAATACTATTCTAAAATTCTGCATAAAGCATTTGATGCAAGGCTGTAAAACTTACAAAAGAATTCATTTAGTATTTTCTGCTACAAAATGCTGTTAAAAATGTCATATTGAAAGCAAAAACATACCCTTGAAAAGATGAAGAAAAGGGGAAATTAATGGGAACCGTCAAAGAAGTTTTACTAAACAGTGAGATTGCTGAAAAGTCATGACCACCCACATAGCGGGTGGCTTGATTAGCCCTATAAGGGTGAAATATTAAAAATTCTTATGTCCTTGATATTGGGCTGGTTTCCTATTTTACCTTGAAAATTAAGGTGTTGTTGGTATTACATCAATTCTATTCATTTCAATTCATTCTATCCTTTTGGATTGATTTAGCACAAAATTAGCACAAATTATGACCCAAGAATTTGTTGAAATACCTATTCTTGGACAGTCTGAAAGATTCGGTCCCTTTGTCTTTCTCACTCCATGTACCAGTCATGTCCTTATTAAAAAGCCGGATGTGTGCCTTTAAATATCTACATAGAATCTCTCTAGAAATCGAGCGGACTCTTTTTACCTCTTGACGGTCTGACTTTTGATCGTATGAGTGTATATCATGGTCGTCCTGACATCACTGTGTCCCAGCATCTCTGAATAGTGCGGATATCGTAATTGGCCTGTAAGAGGTGAGTAGCGAAGCTGTGGCGGAAGGTATGAGAAGATACCCGCTTCATAATCTCAGCCTTTCTTACTGCATACTTAGTTGCCTTCTGTACATGGGTTTCATAAAGATGATATCTTCGATAAGCCTTTTCTTCGGGTACAAAGGTTAGTGACTTTGCCGGGAAAAACCATTGCCAGGCAAACTCTTTCCCGCAATCTTTATACTTTTTTTCCAATGTTGAAGACAAATCCCGTTGCGTCTTGTTTTTTACAAAATGCTGATATTTCCTGATCCATAAGGCATAGGACTTTAATGTCTTTGGAAAATAGTGCCTCGTTTTTATCTCGGCAAACATCTCGGAGTACGCCTTTTTCAATTCAGCAACTGGATCAATGGATTTTACCTCTGATATCGGCTCTACTTTACGTGGCGGTAATAGGATGGGTTCTCTATTCCCTGTATCTTCTGAAGCAAGAGAGAAATGGTTATTGCTACGATTTAATGCTTGATTGCAGCATCTCGTAATAAATCGACACAGCATGCATTGATTCCCTTTATTGTTCGGGAGACTGATTTTTCTCCTGCAGCTTTTCTAAAAATTTCCTAAGGGATTGATGGTCAGAATAGGGTTGATGATATTTATGACAGTAATCAAGGTAATATCTCAGCCATTTCTTATAATGATTATGGAATGAACCAGGAATAGTCTTTTTTGTCAATAATTTTTAGTATATGTATTGACTTTCAGATTTTGTTATGATAAAAAATAAAAATGTATAATAACTTGTTAGCGCCCAATCGGTCCCTAGAAATGCTAAACGTTTGCACGTAGAATATTAATTTCCGAAGCAGACATAGTTTTAAGGAGGATCTAAACATGACTAAAGAATCGTTTGACCTTCCCAGTCGATCCCGAGCAAGGAGAGGCGGCGGTCTCGAAGAATCGGAATGCGTCCAGATGTTACAACCGCAAGAGCCCCTATCGGTCGACTTTGCCTCTGGGGTAATCCCGATTCAGCATCAGCGTTTGCAGGTGCGGCTGGGTTCCCTTGAGGGACAACCGGCGACCGCAGAACAACCGCGGGGATTTCAAGAAATCGAGCAGCGAGTTGAAGCTCGGATCGCGTACCCTGGGAAACGAGCTTCTCGTGGCGGCGCGATACGCAATCCAGAAGGAGAGTGAGATAATGAGTATAACGATCACTAGTAGTTAGTTCCATAAATAATATAGCATATATTAGGTAACGGTGATTTCGTTCATTTTGTAGCGCCATTTGAAAACAACGGGTTCTTCGTTAATTTGACTGATACCCCGATATATACGGTCAACGAGTTCGTTTTTTGTGGATACTCTAATACGCCTTAAAAAGGACCGGGAAATTTTACTGAAAAATATCTCAATCATATTTAGCCATGAACCATGTTTTGGTGTAAAAACGAATTCAAATCGGTTTGGAGTGGTTTTCAAGTATCTCTGGGTTTCTTTTGACGTATGCGATGTATGGTTATCCAGAACGAGCTTGATTTTCCAATCTTTCGGATACGTGTTATCCAGCACCATGAGAAATTCTATAAATTCCTTGCTGCGATGCCGATCACGCACAAGCGGAATGACATTGCCGGTGTGCAAATCAATGCCAGCCAGTAACGATACTGTCCCTAAACGCTTATATTCGTAGTCGCGACTCAGGGATGAATATTTTCCTGGAACCGGTAAAAGATCTGCAGCTATGTTTTTTATTGCCTGGATGCCGGGCTTTTCGTCATAGGAAACGGTCACTTCTTTTTGCGGGGCTTCAGAAATATTTTGCAGTTCGACTTCTTTGTAAACACACAGTACCTGAGCCATTTTTTTATCAAATTCAGGATCACGTTTTTCCAGATAATAACTGACTTTGTGCGGTTTAATATTACTCTTTGAAAGAATGCTGTTCAACCTGCCTTTGCCAATGAGTTTCAGACATGGATGTCCCTGCTCTTTGCAATGTTTTCGGACATGCTTTATAAGCAGACTGTATGTCCATGTTTCGTGGGCATAGTCAAAATCAAGGGGTTTGCGACACGCAATGGACAGCACCCAGCTTTTGGCGTCATCTGTTATTGTCGGGGAACGTCCTTTCCTCGGAAGGTCTTTTAAGGCTTTTAATGGACTCAACATAAACGCTTTGTCTATTACTCTTTCAACCATAGGCCTGTTAGTATCCATCTTTCTGGCAATTTCTGTAATTCGCTTGCCTTCGTGATAAAAAAGGAGTATCTTTGCCCTGCGTACCGCAGATGCGGCTTCGGTTCTGCTGACACTGATTCTTTTAAGTTCTTCCTTGTCACAGGTACTAAGTTCTAACGCCTTTCGTTTAGCCATTTGTTATCCCCCCCAGTGTTGTGTGGTTTTTTAGATAGGATAACAAAAAGCTTGCTATATTGCAATGTTATTTGAGGAACGATATAGTAGTGCCTACACGGCGAGCCAGAACGGGCCAACGACCCTTTTCCATCCTTTCGCTGACGCCCTCACGCTTGTGCTACACATTTCTGCCTCTGCGGATCTTATGGCGGTTCAGAATCCCCGCTGGGAGGCTGCTTTCCAGATCATCGAGCCGCGTACCAATCAGGTAGTCGTTCACGAGACCTGGTTCGATGAGTTCCGTTGGGGGCCAAACTTCTGGATCAGCCTGGGCAAGAACTGGGGAGGAGGAAACTACGACACCCCTGATGCTTGGGGTTTGAACTGGACTCCCAACTCGTCGGAGGCCATCTTTGGGTTCCGCGGTCTGATCAAGGCTTACTCCTGGCAGGGAGAGAGCGGTCTCCAATCATTGGATGCGTTCAATGTGTCGGACATTCACTGGTTCCGGGTCAAGGAGATATACTCGCTCTAGCCAACCACATGTTGTTTCACGGGATCCTGGTGGGATCGCTGGTTCGATGCTGGTGCCTCTAACCAGGCGCTGCACCTGACCAGCGCCCGCGATGTCGGTTTGTGGAACTTTGTAGTGTACTGGCGCGGGCCGGGCAGGTGAGCTTGTTCGTTGGGCGCCTCCTCGAGACGTCAAATAAGTGATTTATTAAAGTAATACCAAACGAATGGAGGAACATTATGGAAACGCGGGAATGCCCCTTCTGTAAGGAAGAGATCAAAGCCGAGGCGTTGCGATGTAAGCACTGCCATGCCTCTGTTGCGGTCGAGGAACCCACTCATGGTGGCATATGTCCCTTCTGTAAAGAATCGATTAAGGCGGAAGCACTTCGCTGTAAACACTGCAAGGCAGACCTTCGACTTACAATGCCCACTATTACCAGCGGTGGAGCCATGGGGCGTCGAAAAGAGCCTCACGGCTTTGCGTGTTACGTCATTAAGCAAGGACTTGATAGTCTGTATGCCAACTACTTCGGCTTGTTGGACAGCGGGCAGATTGCCGAAGCGAACGACCTGATGGCACGTGGGATCCAGCCCTTGGAGCGGGCTTACTCTGGCATGGGGTGTTAGCGATTCCAGCTGAAGCCGTTCGACGGGCGGACGGCGCCCAACAATGTGCTCAAGCCGACCCGCTTCCGCTACGCTTCAGCGGTCGGCTTAGCTAAACGTTAGGCTTTAAGTATATACTAATCTCAAAACCTCCTCATGCATAATTGCCTTACCAGTAAAATAAAATGTTTCATGTAACAGACATTCCTGCAAGTAGAATTTTCCTCTCCAAATCATTAAAATCTGAAAAAATTACAAACCTATTTCAATTAAAGATAATATACTTGTGAAATAGGGATGATTAAATATTGCAAAAGATCAACCGAAAATTTATAAATCACAGCATTCTTTGATATTCGGGATTTCCATTTTCATGATTTAAGGCATACCTTTGCAACACGGTTAGCACAACGGGGAATTGATATCTATAAAATATCAAAACTATTGGGACACAAAGATATTAGAATGACGCAAAGGTACGCTCCCCATTGCCCGGAAAGTTTACGTGATGCGTTCAAATATTAGAGGTCGGTCACAATTTGGTCACAGTTGACAAAAGTAAAAAAGCATTAAAATTTATGCCAAAATAGTGTTAATTTTTAATTCAAAAAAAGGTTAATAAACCTCATCGTGCTTTCCTATGTCAACAAAAACCACTTTATCGTTTTCTAAAAAATAAAATACTACTCTTAAGTCATAATCAATGGTAAAGCTCCACAATTCTTCCAATTTCCCAGAAAGTTTATGTGTTCTTAATTGAGGCTCAAACGGGTTTTTGAGAAAGATATTAACCTTATCCCAATATTTGCCTTCAATATTTTGTTTTCCTTTGATCTTTTTCTTAAAAGCCCTTTTAAAGGAAGAACTAAATGTTATTTTTATCAACTAAAGTATCCCCTTTAACCTTTCAATGTCGTTCGAAAATTCCAGGCGACCTTCTTCAATTTCCCTTTTACTTTCCTGGTAATTTTTAAAAATTTCTTCTCTTCGTTCTTCAATGAGATATTTTTCAATTAAAAGTTTTAATTCTTCCTTTTCCTCAGTTGATAGTCTTTTAACTTCTTCTACTAAAATACTATATTTTTGGCTCATAGCTTTCTCCTATTCATAATAAGTTTTTGTTTTTATCCATCTACTATTCATTCTCGTCTGTGCAAATAATTATCCTTTAGCTGTTCGTCAACAGTTTCAGCATCTTCCCATGTTCCCCATACAGATAGAAATACTCCTGTAAAATTTCTTCTTCACAGATTGTTTTATATCTTCTTCAATTTCCTATTTTAAAATTATTATCCTTGCCTTTCCTGCTATGTTTTTCCATTTTAACAATTTCAATCCTCTGAGTCTAATTCTTTATCCATGCACTAATTGTTAATTTTAGCACAAAATCCCTGCATCTAACCCGACCTTCGCAATTCGAGGGGTAGACAACCAGCCCGGCCAGGAAACACAAGGGGTCATGTAAAAAGGTCGGCACTACAGCTTGTTTTGTCCAGAAGCATAA
>JAXMAC010000023.1:0-29209 GCA_046350595.1 Candidatus Brocadiaceae bacterium
AGGGTCTTTTCCGAAGCAATCTTTCCATTTTTATAAGGGGGAATTGGTTGCAGTTTATCGTGCCAGGAAATATTCACTTCTACAAATAAAAGCCCGCGATCGGAGTCGAACCGACAACCTCATCATTACGAATGACGTGCTCCGCCAATTGAGCTACGCGGGCTTATGGTCAAAAATTGAAGTTTCTATTATACGGGAAAAAAATATTTTTACAATAGTTTAGTTGAATAAAATTTGAGAAAATATTTCAAATAAAATGTATTCATATTTATTTTGTTGAAAAACAATTATATCTTATAATTTATGTTGACTATAATAGATGCGTTTGTTGAATACTTTAACATTTTTATTAACGGGGGGAGTTTTTGGCAAAGCATTTTCTTAATTTTCCTGTTATTTACCGATTCGTAACAAGGTGGATAGGGCGCTTACCAACGTCAATAACGTATCCGTTATCTCAATTTTTGGCAGATATCAGCTATTTGTTTTATAAATCCGCAGTTAAAAACGTTAAGCAGAACATGAGATTAGTGTTTCCGACTCTCTCAAATAGACAAATTTCAAAAAAAACGAAGACACTCTTTAGAAACTATGGTAAATATATTGTGGACTGTGGAAGATTTACCAGTCTCAACAGGCAGGCTTTAATCGGGCAAATTGTTCAATATGAAGGTGTGGAAAACCTCAATAAAGCATTACAGGTTAATAAAGGAATAATATTACTTACCGCACACCTTGGCAACTGGGAATTGGGGGGAATGTTTTTCGGAAGTTCTGGACTAAAAATAAATGTGCTAACGCTTCCCGATGAACATCCGGAAATAGATAATATCCGTAAATGGCATAGAGAGGCCTATGGCGTGAAAACCATTATCGTTGGAGGCAATCCATTTTCTATGGTGGAAATGACCAGGGCGCTCAATAATGGAGAAGTTCTTGCAATGTTGGTCGACCAATACAATGCAAAGTTTGATCATATTACCGTGGATTTCTTTCATAAACCCACGCCATTTCCACGGGGACCTTTCATTCTCAGCAGATTAACAGGCGCTCCCATTGTTATCGCTTTTGTTGTTAGAGAAAAAAGGGCATATAAAGGAATTATTGAAACCCCTTTTATTGTTACAAGTCATGATGAGGAGCGTGAAGTATTGAAAAAGGTTGTAAAAATATTTGAGACATATATAATTAAATATATTGATCAATGGTATAATTTTAAATCTGTGTGACATTGGTGAGCTATAGAGTTTATAACACGGGATATGACAGAGTTGTCCATTGAGCCCGCCCCGCTTAGATACCCTTGTTGGAAATGAAGGATGGCCGAAATTAAAAATATCAGGCACTTGTTAATCATTTGTTTTATCGTTTTTGTAAACCCTGTTGTATTTTTTACCTTAGTAGCAGCGCAAGACGTTGTATCCTCTGAAGAGAAGCAGATAATATTTGAGAAACTTCATGGACTTACGCAAAACATCATAACGCTAACAGCGACTGTTAACCAGGAAAAGCAACTCCGGCTTCTCAAAAAACCTGTTTATATTAATGGAATAATAACATTAAAAAAACCTAATATGTTCAGATGGGATGTATTTAAACCCGATAAATCTGTTATCGCTAGCGATGGTGAATCGATGACGGTCTATCATCCCGATATTAAAGAGGCTCAGGTGTATGATCTTGTGGGAAATCCGACGGCACGCCATACGATGAATTTTTTTGTAACAATTATGGGGGGGGCATTTGATGAAATCAAAAAACAATTTCTTGTAGAGATACTCCGTAACAAAGATGAAATTGTCTTAAAGTTATCGCCCCTATCGAAAATGGTAGGCAGATATTTATCATATATTGTTATAAACTATGATGAAACAACAGGTCTTCCTTATGAATTTGAGATGAATACACCCAAAGGCGATAAAACGGTTACCAGCTTTTCCCATATAAAAATCAATCCTGAAATAAGCACAGAATTTTTCAAAATTCGCTTATCAGATGATGTAAAAATAACCAATCTTCCTGAGCGTAGTCACTGTATTACAGAATAACACCTTCTTGAGTCATGAGGCTGAGAAAAAATATGAGTATTTATCTATTTCCTGCATGCATCCGATTTTTATACCAATGCTTGTTGCGATAAAGACGATCGCGCTTTTCCTGATAATCATTTCTTGTATTTATTTATATCCTTATTTGAATCCTCATGATATAGGCGCATGTATACAAAGAAATCAGACAATAGCTCCCTTGGTCTTTATCTTAATTACTGCATTAAGACCCATTCTTTTTTTCCTTCCCTCTATGGGTTTGACAATCGTAGCAGGTATGTTATTTGGTATGGTCTGGGGTACAGCGTATGTAGCAGTAGGAGGTGCGCTTTCAACGATAATCGGGTTTTATTTCGCACGATGGATGGGGAGAAATGCAATTGAAAGGCTTGTAAGGAAAAATTCAATAGTTATGGAAATGGAAAGAAGATGCCGTGAGTATGGAAAGAATGCGGTGCTTTACATGAGACTCTTTAATGTGCCATGGGATATGGTCAGTTACTGGGCAGGACTTTCCGGGATTAAGTTTAAAGATTTTTATGTGGCAAGTATGATTCCCCTTGTGCCGGTGAGTTTCTTATATACATATTTTGGTAGTCAGGTGTTTACGCCAAAAAGCGCAGGATTTATTATTTCGCTGACAATTATGATCCTCATGGGTTCTATTCCCTCTATAAAAGCAAGGTATAAGAAAAAGTTACATGACTGACCGTGTTGGTATCATACAATTACCTGTCAACAGACTTCACATGGAATTGACAAACCATTGTAATTTTTCGTGTGAATTTTGCCCGGATTCGAGGATGAAAAGAAAGAGGGGGATGATGTCTCCCGAAATGGCACGGTCTATTATAGATGAAGTAGGCAGGACAAGGGTGGTAAAACTTCTCTTATTTCATCTCATGGGAGAGCCTACCTTACATCCAAACCTGATTGAAATAGCTGAATATGCGCATCATAAGAAAGTGGAGGTATGTATAACGACAAACGGTGTTCATATCAAAATGGATTTGCTTGAAAAGTTGATCAAGGCTGATGTGAAAAAAATTATACTATCATTACAAACACCCGATGACCATACTTTTTCTATGCGGGGCGCGAAGGGACTGTCCTTTGAAGAATATGCAGAACATGTTACATCATTGTCAAGGGTATTTATCAATGATACAAATTATAAAACTGAACTCGTAATAAATTTTCTCTCGTCGCCTTTAAGAAAATTGATTTTTCCCATAGCCAGGGAATTTTGCATTGCCGATACGTCAAAAAAACTGCGGGAGTACTTGAAAGTATGGGCAGAAAGGATATTGAAAGGCACTGTTCTTGAAGATCGTTTATCAGAAATTCAAAAACAGATTAACCGTGCAAGGACTTTTAAAGAAAATACGATTACGCTCAATAACAGACTTTTTTTTCATACCCGCATAGTCGGAGATTGGGCAACGCACTTTGATAAAAAGATTGTAAAGGCACATTTTGGATATTGTGGTGGAATACAGGACAACTTTGGCATATTATGGAACGGGGGTTATACGTTTTGCTGTGCGGATTATGACGGCAGGACATCGACTCATAATTATAAAGATACTTCAATTCAAGATTACTTATGCAAGGATGAGGTGCAAAGGGTTGTAAAGGGTTTTAGAAAGTTTAGAGTATTACATCCTTACTGTAAACAATGCCTTGGCGATAAGAACTTGCTTAATTCACTTATAAAACAGGCAGGTTCTATAGTTTATTTTAAATGGCTCAGGAAAAATTAAAGAAGGAGGGCGTAAATATGAAAAAGGTACCCTGGATTTTAATCATCATCTGCATTGCCCAATTTTTGTTTGTAGGTATTAGTTATTGCGAAGATGATATTTATTATGCGCGGTGTAATCTGAAGGTATTTAAAGGTAATTATATTACATGGGTTAACTGGCAAGATTCTCCAACATTTATTCCCGTAGGCACAAGGTTAAAAGTTGAAAAATCAGGCAGTAAGGCGTCACTGATAAATGCGGAAACCGGAGAACGCTATACCCTGGACATGGGCGCAAAAGGGGATGTGTTCCTTGAAAAATTTGTTACAAAGGAACCACCCGTTGATATTAATGCGTATCCTGCCGAAATACAGGCTAATATCAAAAATACCACTGCTGGAATTGGTATGACGAAGGAACAGGTTTACATATCAATGGGCCCCCCCGTAGGTCTCAAAGGCGCCAGGACAAATACAATGACGTATAAGGATATTATGAATATCAACGTGTGGGTTTACGCAAAACGTCGTTTCCAAAACATCAATGTGTCATTTGATGTTACTACAGGGAAGGTAGACAAAACCGAAGGAATCTGGAAATAAGTTTTATGTTAAGATGAGATACTTATATCTTGGATCGTCAATGTTTGGTTTCTCACGCTCAATTCAACCTACCTAAGTGTGCAGGTTGTTATAATTTTCAGATGTAAACATTTTTATAATAATCTTAAAAACTTTTCTTGTGGGAAAGAAAAGTATTATTAACTTATCAGAAGGGAGAAAGTATGCGGTTATATAGATTTTTGCACTCATATTTTTTGTTTCTTTGTTTTCGTTTTAGTGGCGCAAAGGCAAAATAACAAGTGGGTTATTGAGACAGACAAAACCCTTCAAAACAACAGACCAATTATGGAGGCGAAGCTATGTTATCAAAAATTCGTTTAATATGCCTGTTATGTTCGATGGTTTTTATTGCATCTTGTGCAGGTTCTTCAGGCTATATGAGATCTTCTCAGACCCTGCTGAATCCAACACAAGATAAAGCATTGGTACGCTTTATGAGACCTTCCGGTTTTGGCTTTGCCATAAATTTCAACATGCTGGATGGAGAAAAAGTTATTGGCAACAGTGTGGCAAAGTCACAGTTTGATTACCTCGCAGCCCCTGGAAAACATTTATTTGTTGCTACTGCTGAAAATAAGGCATTTCTTGATGCTGAACTTGATGCAGGAAAAACCTACTACGTTATTACAAGAATATATCCAGGCGTTTGGTATGCCAGGGTTGAATTCATACCCGTTAATAAAGGGTCGGAATTCTGGGACAAGGTTGGTGAGTATGAAAGTACCTTAAATAAGCTCGAACCTGATTTAACTGCCCTGAAGGCCTGGGAAGAAGCAAATAAACCAAAGATACAAAAGGTTCTTTCTGATTATGAATCGGAATGGAAAAATAAATACCAATGGCCTAAACTTATGCCAGAAGATGGAAGATAATTATGAAATTACTTTTAGTCTCTCCCCTTGCCCAAAAAAGCTTTCTCGGCGGGGATTTTTATTTTCGTTTGCCCTACATGGGACTCTTGAAGGTAGCAGCCCTTACTCCGCCTGCATGGCAGGTAACGATAGCTGATGAAAAGGTTGAAACTCTTAATCTCAATCAGGATGTCGACCTTGTTGGTATTACTGCCATGACACCCGCCGTTAAACGCGGCTATGAAATAGCCGATAGTTTCAGGGCGCTCGGTAAAAAAGTAGTGATGGGCGGTATGCATGTGTCTAAGATGCCTCACGAGGCATTACAGCACTGCGATAGCGTGGTTATTGGCGAAGCCGAGGGACTATGGGATAAGGTTGTCGGGGATTTTGAACGGGGAGAACTCAAGAGTATCTACAAGCATGAAAATGGCTTCCCGTCACTGGAAAAACTCCCTGTGCCGGATTGGAAACTTTACGAAGGCAAAAGGTACCTTTCTGTGCATTTTATTGAAACTACCCGTGGTTGTCCCCACGACTGTGAATTCTGTTCCGTAACGGATTCGTTTGGAGGCAAATTTAGAAATCGTCCTGTAGATGACGTATTACAGGAGATAGATGGTTTGAAGCCTTTTGAGGGTCGGTTTGTTCTCAGGAATGTGGTCTTTTTTGTCGATGATAACATCATCAGCAACAGGAGTTATACAAAGGAGCTTCTCAACAGGATTATGCCCTATAATCTCAAGTGGACCGGCCAAACATCGGTCAATATTGCAAAGAACGATGAATTGCTGGCGCTCTGTCAAAAGAGCGGCTGCATGGGATTGCTCATAGGTTTTGAAACGTTATCGTCAGATAATCTTCAAAATATGGGAAAATCTTTTAACACCCCGGAAAATTACATCGATGTCGTTAAAAAATTGCATGATTATGGCATCGGGGTAAACGGCGCATTTGTCTTTGGTTTTGACCACGACGATGAAGGTGTTTTTGACAGGACTGTTGAGTTTGTCATCAAGGCCAAACTGGATGTTTGTTATTTCTCTATATTAACGCCATATCCCGGCACTCGGTTGTATACTCAAATGTTGCAGGAGGGAAGGATAATAGATGCGGACTGGTCAAACTACAATACGAATAACGTGGTGTTTATGCCGAAATTAATGAAACCCGAAAAACTGCTTGAGGGGTTTCACCGCGCCTTTAAATCGAGCTACTCTTACAGCGCAATCATAAAAAGGTTATGGGGCAACGGAACATATAAGAACTTTTTCTATCCGATGAATTTTGGTTTTAAACAAAGTGTGAAAAAAACCATAAAAAACAAGCAACAATTTTCTTATGAGACGAGTACTGATTCTTGATGGGATGTGGAATAAGTCCCTTGCGGCGGTAAGGTCTTTGGGAAAAAGGGGATTTTATGTTGCAGCCGGCGAAAGAACCCGTCTTGCAACGGCGATTTTTTCGAGATATTGCAAGAGGAGATGGGTGTATTCGTCACCATTCATGTTTCCTGATGATTTTCTCAGAGATTTAGAGGAAGAACTGAAGCATGGCAGATACGATGTTGTTTTTCCCATGGAATATGCAACGCAGGTTCTTTTAACAGAACCGGCAAACAGGAGGAGACTTGAACAATATACCGCTCTTCCTTTTGCCGATGCTCATCTTGCAAAGAAGGCCAATGATAAGGCATTTGTAATGCAGCATGCAAAAGAGCGTGGTATTGATACTCCGGAGACATTTTTGATAAATGATACAGAGCAGGTTGCAAAAATATCTGAGAGTATAAAATACCCCGTGCTTATAAAGCCACGCGTTAGCTCTGGTTCAAGAGGTATAAAGTATGCAATGGACAAAGACGAATTATGGAGTATATATATATCAGTGCATAGACAATATCCATTCCCCATTATCCAGGAATATATCCCCGATGGTGAAACGTATGGGGTTGGATTGCTTTTTAACTTTCAGTCTGAGGCAAGGGCGTCATTTGTTTATAAACGCTTGCGTTCGTATCCGGTAAAAGGTGGGCCAAGCACACTGAGGGAAAGCGTTAAAAGAAGTGATATTCAGGGAATTGCTGAATTATTGATGAAGTCTCTTCAATGGATAGGAGTTGCCCATGTGGAGTTTAAGATGGATCCGAGGGACGGCAAACCAAAACTCCTGGAGGTGAACCCCAGATTTTGGGGTTCGTTGCACCTTGCCATTGAATCTGGCGTAGACTTTCCCTTTCTTTTGTTTCAGCTGGCAACAAACGGTGATATTGAACCTGTTACGGATTATCGGGAAGGGGTCAGGTGCAGGTGGCTTATTCCCGGAGATGTATTGCATTTTATAAAAAACCCGGAAAGATTCAGCCTTAAACCCGGGTTTTTCAATTTTCGTATAAAAGATGATATTCTTTCGATAACAGACCCTATGCCCATCATAGGCAGGATTTCATCTGCGCTGACCTTGTTGTATGATAAAGAAATGAAATTACTTTTAAACCGATAAGGAGCTGTTGTATGTTTGTGAAAAAAAGATATATTGTATTGGTGTGGTTATTAATGCTTGCTGTCTTTTGTGGCGCTAAAACTGGCAGCGCGAATGAAGCGACTCCTCAAATTATACAGGATGAGCTTTATGATAAGGCTATGGCGCTTAAGGAAGAGGGAAATAACAATGGCGCCCTGGATGTTTTAAAGAAAATTATGGATGAGAATCTCAGCAAAGATGTATTAAAATACACAGACGCACTGATCGAACAATGTATGATTATGAAAGATGCAAACAACCCTGTTTGGAAGACACGGGCAATTGATGCCTCACAAAAAGTAAAGATGTTGTACAGGACAAACTTTACTAACCCGGAATACTGGCTCGTATATGCAAAATTTTCCGCACTGGTCAATAAGGAACGTCATGTTAACGGAGCGTTTAAAAAGGCCTTTTATTTTAAGCCAGACTTTATAAAAGGTTACATAGTAAAGGGGGATTTGTATTACTATCTTGCAAAAAATATGGATCCATCTTCATCGTATACCAGCAGTTCAATTACTGGCGAAACTACCGAAACGAACGACAAGAGTAATTCTCCCCGATACGTTGCGGGTATAAATGCCAGAGATGCATATAGTGTGGCAGTGAACAGTTCTACCCTTGATAATAAGAAAAAATCCTCTCTATTTTATAAGCTGGGTGAATTGGAATTTATTATTCTTTCAAACAAACCCGCAGCGATTTCCAATTGGGAAAAAGCTGTTGAATTGGACGCTGAAAGCGTTTATGGGAAAAGGGCTAAAGAACGTTTGACAATACCTCAGTGATTAATTGCCTGACTATTGACCTCGAAGACTGGTACCATATCTGCGGTGTGGAAGGTTATTCCGATCCCGCCTTGTGGGATACGTATGAGAGTCGTGTTGTAAAAAACACAGATAAAATATTGGACCTTTTACGCATCTACAAAATAAAGGCTACATTTTTTGTCCTTGGGTATATTGCCCTGAAAGCGCCGGGTCTTATCAGAAAAATACACGGCGAAGGGCACGAAATTGCGACACATGGTTTCTATCATAGAAGAATTTATGACATGACAGAACGGGAATTTGCAGAAGATGTTCACGAGTCCATTTCTCTACTATCATCTATTACCGGTGAAAAAGTATTGGGATTCAGGGCGCCAGAATGGTCTATAAGAAAAGAGACTCCATGGGCATTGAAGATACTGAGGAAGGCTGGTATCCTCTATGATTCGAGTATGGTTCCTCTTACCAGAATGGGAAGCAGGGGTTTTCCTTCTCTTCCCTGTAAATTCAAGACTGATTACGGGGATATATGGGAATTCCCGCTTACTACAACGAGATTATTTTGGGAAAAGCTTCCCTTTACGGGAGGGCTGCCGTTACGGTTGATGCCTTATTTTTATATTGTCTCAAAGATACGAAGAATAAATCGGGCAGGGCTTCAGGTTCTTGTGTATGTGCATCCCTGGGAATTTGATAAGGAACAACCCCATATTAACCTGCCGTTAAGCAGGAGGTTTATGCATTATTTTAATATTAAAGTGACACCGAAGAAGGTCGAAGGTTTACTCCGTCATTTCAGGTTTGCACCGGTGAAGGATGTACTTGGTTTGGCGCTATGAGAGATGCATATTTTTACCAATCACTCTTTTCTACCCTCCTTATTTATTGTGGTATTGTGATTTCACTCGCAACGTTTGTTGCATTTACCGGTAGCGCAGGGTTAATTTTTATAGTAATCACACCTGGTTTATTGTTTATGTATTATTATAAGTGTTTTCATAGAATAAGAAACTTTTGGAAGCGTAAGCCGAATTGAACAGAAGAGTTGTCGTAACGGGAATCGGTATTATCACTGCCCATGGCATAGGAAAAGAGATAAATTGGGCAAAGACAAAATCAGGCATATCCAGCATTGAAACGATTAAATCATTTGACTCTTCAAAATACATATATAAGTGCGGTGGAGAGGCCAGGGAATTTCATGAAACGAATATAAAAAACTTAAAAAGGACAAGGATTGACAGGGCAACCCATCTCTTGCTTCATGCGGCGTATCAGGCGCTGAGAGATGCGAACATTATTCAAAATGCCCGGGATACAAACTTTTTTTTATCTGTAGGAACTACTCTCGGCGGAATGCTTTCAGGTGAGAAGTTTCATCGGGAAGTCATACAGAAGGGATTTGAAAAGACGCGGCTTTCCCTTGTCACCGATTATCTCGCCCATTATCAATCAATTAATCTGTTCAAAGAATTTGAACTCAAGGGTGATTTTAGCGTGTTTTCTAATGCGTGCGCTTCCGGCACCAATGCTATAGGTCATGCGTTTAATACGATCCGGTGTGGCGCCTATGATGTGGCTATTTGTGGTGGATATGATACGATGAGTGAATTTACTTTTGCGGGTTTTAATTCCCTTATGGCAATAACATCAACCCTGTGCCGGCCCTTTGATAAACGCAGGGACGGATTGGTGCTTGGTGAAGGGTCGGGGATATTAATTGCGGAAGAACTGGAACATGCATTGAAACGCAATGCGCACATATTGTGTGAGATAATTGGTTATGGCGAGTCTTCAGACGCTTATCACATGACGAGTCCGGACCCATCGGGAAAACATGCGGCTGAAGCTATTGGTATGGCATTGCAGGATGCAGGAAATCCGGAAATTGATTATATTAATGCTCATGGCACCGGAACCAAATACAATGATTTAATGGAAACAAGGGCAATAGGAATATCATTTGGAGAGAGGGCAAAAGAAATTCCTGTCAGTTCGATAAAACCCATGGTTGGCCATATCCTCGGCGGGGCTGGCGCCGTAGAGGCAATTGTTTCCATACTTTCAATTATTCATAAAACACTTCCGCCAAACATCAATTATAATTCGCCCGATCCGGAGTGTAATTTGAATATTATCACAGAAGCAGTTCCTCGCGATATTAAAACAGTCCTCTCCAATTCATTTGGCTTTGGAGGATCTAATGCTGCCATTATAATCAAAGAATTTTCATGGAAAGACTAGTCATAACAGGCATAGGTCCACTAACCCCCATGGGTACGGGTAAAGAACAATTCTGGGACGCCCTGAAAAATGGTTGTACCGGTATTAAAAGAATAAACAGGTTTTCATCAAACATCGGGTATTACGGTGGGGAAATTGGCAATCTCAATTTTGATGAATATTTTCCTCACGGGAAATTCAGGCGCGCCGCCGAAATATCAAAATACACCATTGTGGCAATAAAACTTGCGATGGATGACGCCAATGCGTCCGCTTTGGATAGAAAAAAAACGGGCATTATCGCGGGTCTCACCCTCGGCGCTCTTAATTATACGCAATCATATCACAAACTACTCATTACCGAGGGCGTTGCATCTGCAAGTCCCATACTTTTCTCCGATTCATTGCTGAATGCGCCCGCGGGCAATGCTTCTCTATCCTTTGGCGTTAATGGCCCTGTTCATACCCTTATTGGCGGTAAAACGACTGCTGCAAAGTCAATCATGCTCGCCTCTCAGATTATTGCTTTGAGGACAATTGACAAGGCGATAGTGGTTTCTGCTGAGGAACTGAACGAACTCCTCTGCCTAACGTATTTGAGACTGGGTTTGGATACATTATCAGAGGGGGCTGGCGCTCTTGTATTAGAGAAAGAGAATACCATGATTGGGTCGCCGTACTGTTATTTAAAAGGCATATCTTCTCACATAAATCCATCAAATCCACAGACAGCGCTCTGTGAGACGATGGAAAAATCTTTAAAAATGGCTGATATGGGGATAAAAGATATTGACCTGGTTGTTATGGATTCACCTTTACCAGAAATGCAAGAACTTCGGTTATCTGGTATACCAATTGTTTGTATAACACCCTTTACAGGAAATGCATTTGCCCTTTCTTCCGTATGGAATATAATAGTATCTGCTTTGATTATAAGATATGGAATGATACCACCGTCAATCGTACATACCAGGAATATAGAGGTTCCTTTTGATAAGGTTAATAACATAATGATAGCTATAATCGAAAATGAAGGTTCTGCGGCTTCGATGATTCTTTCGAAATATTCGTAGCTGCGCTATGATAAATTATGAATCAGAATTCTTTTGATATAAAATTATTACTAAACCAGTCCCTTGTGCAAAAATTTCTTACAGAACGGCTTTTGAGATTTGCGGCTGATGAAGGTATATTAAAGCTTCTTGCATCTATGAAGAGGTTTCGTTTTGAAGAAGTTCTTGAAGAACTTCGGCACAGACTCGATTACCAGTTACTGGATAGAACAAGAAACAGAATGGTAAAGGTACTTCTTGATTTATTACAAGAATGTGAATATTTATTTTGTGAAAATGATTGCTATCAATGGCGTGGCAATGGGGCTGCAGACAAGAACAAGGATTGGAATCTGAAAAGTGAGGAACGCGACATTGTAGAAACATTTTTCAAAGGGATGCTTGATTTCTTCGAACAGTGCATAAGGTACTCTGGTGATTTTTTAAGAGGCGCTCCCCCGCTTTTAAATTTTAATAATGAATCGGCGCATATGTGGGAAAAATTTCTCGGAAATGTTGAGTTTGCCTTTGCCCGCTCGGTTCTTATAAAATTATTGCTCTTTGAAGAAAAAGACAACGGTGAAATATTGGATCTTTGTTACGGCCCCGGCTTTGGACTTTTTCAAATTCAGGAATATGTTCCGGAAGCACGACTGGCCGCGCTGGACTTCACGGATAACTTTTATAATCAGGCGTCGCAGAGGGTGCTGAATCCCCATTCCGTCAAGTGGGTGAGTTCTGAATTGTGGAATGGTTTTGGAACGCCGTTACCTTTTAAAGAAGGCACCATCGATATTATATTTTTTGCATGCGCAGACCCCTATATACCATCAGAACACCGGGAATATGTGTATCGGGATCTGTTCAGGATATTGAAACACGGTGGAGCGCTTGGGATACTGACCCAAAGTTTACCGGACAATAAAAGGAAGTATGTGAAAAACAGGTGGGTAAGAATGGGTAATCTTTGTCACGATTTTTCAGAAAGTGTCTGTGATGGCTGGTTTGGCTTTCATGATGCAGAAGATTCGCTCAACCTTTTTCTGGGAATAGGTTATCATATAAACACTATTATGCTCAATGCCTCTCTATGGAGACTTGATAAACCTTGAAGGAAAGTGTTTTGGTGTCCGGTATTGGCGTTATTACCCCTGTAAAACCCTTCACAAGTATTGCTGAATTCTGGAATGCATTGTGCCTGGGTGAGGATGCTGTCAAAAGAATGAAGCCGCCAATGCTTGACCTTGGCAGGGAGTGGTTGATGGCGAGTATTGATCTGTCTCACATCTCAAGCGCCGTAAGTTCGGAAGAAAAATTTCAGTTTTTAGCAGAGCAGGCATTTGAGATGGCAGGAGCAGACGCACAACTGCGCGAATATTCAAACGCAGGTCTGTCAGTTGGAACAGTGCTTGGAAATGTATTGCTCAAAGAAAAGAACCTGATAAAATACAAGGGCAAAAAGATGTCAAAGAGTGAAAATGGGGATGATTCACTTTCATACATTGCCGCACATTTAGCAACAAAATATCATTTGAACGGTCCAAATATAACGGTATCCACGGCCTGCGCTTCCGGGACTGACGCTCTGGGAATAGCTGCACGAATGATATTGACGGGAAAGGCTGATGTTATGATTGCAGGAGGAGTGGATGTCCTCAGTGATTTTGCCATTACCGGATTTCACGCCTTTCAGGCACTTGCTGACGAAAAGGTCAGGCCGTTTGATAAGAAAAGGAACGGACTTGCGCTTGGAGAGGGCGCCGCCTTTGTTGTGTTAGAGTCTGAAAAACATGCCACACAGAGAAAGGCAAAGGTATATGGAAAATTTTTAGGATATGCCTCAAGGTCTGATGCAAATCACCTGACAGGCCCTCATAGAGAAGGTCGCGGACTTGTTGACGCCATAAGTCAAACAATCATTCAGGCAGATATAAAACCCGATAACGTCAACTATATTAATGCCCACGGTACAGGAACTCTCTATAACGATCTTATGGAAACAAAGGCTATAAAAAAGGTATTCGGAAAAATTGCATATAATATACCCATAAGCTCAACAAAATCTATGTTAGGACACTCCTTTGGCGCTGCCGGTGTTATTGAGGCAATATGCTGTTTGCTTTCCATCAGGACCGGCGTTATACCGCCTACCATTAATTTCGAAGAGCGGGATCCCGAATGCGACCTTGATTATGTTCCTAATATATCAAGGAAACACCAGGTAAAGATTGCCTTATCCCTATCCGCTGGTTTTGGGGGGCAGAATTCAGCAGTACTATTTGGTGAAGCATGACGCTTGTTGTTACCGGTATAAGTCGGTTGACCATCAACGATCTGGATAGGGTAATTTCCCGAATTGGCGAGCATATTCAACGAATACGATTTGTTCATGATTTGGAAAAACTAACTGTTGCTTCGATTGGCGATGTACTCTCTGATGCCGGGATAAATACTCCTGTTGGAAATGCAGATATTGGTCTTTATGCCGGCATAGATAGCTCGATAGAGGATGTTAAAAATGAATACTTTAAAGGCATTCTTTCTGAAGGACTATTAGGCGCAAGTCCGCTGTTTTTCCCCTTTACCTCTCCAAATTCATTAATAGCTCAGGCGTCAATAGTTTTTGATATAAGGGGAGAGAGTATTACGTTGCCGGTTAAATGTTTATTCAAAGATGTTGTGGAATATGCAGTTGATTGTGTGAGGGGACGATATACGAAGATGGCAATTGCGGGAGGAATCAGCAGGGATTTATCTTTCACCGGTCATTCTCAAATTCCGCTCTACAGGGCAGAGTTCTTCTTTATTGAAGACTTAAAAAACGCTGTGGAGCGAAAGTCTAAAATTTATCATAGTTTATCTGATTAAAGTTTATGAAGAATTTGCATAACCATAACATTGATAAACTTTCCACGGATGCAATTGTCAGGATACAGCATGAATTATTATTCGATACCTTAAATTATGCATATAAAACGTCTGCCTACTATAGAAGGGTTTTGGGTGAATATGATGGAGTGTTTTCTGATAGTAAAACGGGCGAACTACTTAAAAGATTGCCATTTACTACGAAGCAGGACATTTCTGTTAATAACGGGGAATTTCTTTCCGTAAAAAAACAAGATATTGCGGAAATTGTTTCAACAAGCGGTACAACGGGAGACCCTATTTTCATCGCGCTAACTTTCGATGACATAGAGCGGCTTACTTACAACGAAGAAAGAAGTTTTCGTTATGCCGGTGTAGCTCAAGGAGATTTATTTCATATAGCAGTTACCTGTGATAACCTTTTTATTGCCGGAATTGCTTATTACCGGGGACTCATCAAACTCGGCGCATCTGTTGTCAGGATAGGACCACAAGGCGTCTTGAGACACTTTGATTTGACACGAAAATTAAAACCGTGTGGAATTGTAGCAGTCCCATCATTTATGGCTCACATGATCCGTCGCGCGCAGGAAGATGGGTTGGACATGAAAGAGTTAGGTATTGAAAAAATTGTCCTGATTGGCGATAGCATCAGAGACGCAGACCTGGGTACTAATACCCTCGGTAGTTTTATAGAGGATGCGTTTGGCAGCAAATGTTACTCTACATACGGTATAACCGAAGGGCAGGTATCATTTTGTGAATGTGAATTTCATCAAGGGCTTCACAGTCACCCTGAGCTTGTTTTTGTTGAAATTATCGATGATACCGGGAAACCGCTGGAAGACGGCGAGATTGGGGAGTTGGTAATAACACCTCTTCAACTTTATGGAATGCCTTTAATACGGTACAAGACGGGAGATGTTACCTTTAAAATATCAACACCGTGTCCTTGCGGAAGGAATTCCATTCGCATCGGCCCTATTTTGGGGCGTAAACACCACAGATTAAAAGTTGAGGGAGTTACGCTTTATCCTAAAACAATTGAGAATGTAATTTTGGAAGTAAAAGATATTATAAACTATCAGATAGAAGCATATACAGGCGATGATCAGACAGACCGCATCGTTTTGAGGGTAGGCGCTCATAGGAAGGATACTAGTTTCAAGTCGTCTTTAATTGATATGATTCGGGCGAAAACGAGGGTAACGCCGGAAATCGAGATAGAACCGCCGGATGAATTAGAGAAGCGGATTTTTGAAGGAGGAAGTCGGAAGGCCGTTACATTTAAGGACAGGAGAATTAATTTGTATGTGTAATACCACGATAGATGTAATAAATAAACTCGGTTTTACCGATGAAGAAATTTCAGCATGTCTTACGAAAAAAGAACTACTTTCCATAGAACTGGAATTTACAAAGAAATGCAATCTCCGGTGTCTTTATTGTTACTCCAGCGCAGGGGAAGCTGCTGAAAATGAGCTCAGTATAGAAGAGTTAAAGTCGGTTGTATATCAGGCAAAGAAGTTAGGCGCAAAAAAAATTGTTCTCTTAGGTGGCGGAGAGCCACTCCTTTACGATGGGTTAACAACGATAGTCGATTATATAAATTCAATGGAATTGCAACAAGTTGTTTTTACAAACGGCATATTCGTAAACAGGGAACTGGCGCATTTCCTTTTTGAAAATAAAGTATCAGTTGTAATAAAGCGCAATAGCCTTAAACCCGAAGTTCAAGACACACTTGCGGACGTAAAAGGGGCCTTTAAAAATATAAACAGAGGGCTGAATATTCTGATGGAAACAGGATACCCCAATAAAAATGTGTCGTTGGGTATACAAACCATTATTTGCAAACAGAACATAAGCGAACTTCCAGCAATGTGGCTGTGGGCGCGTGAAAGAGGAATTATTCCTTACTTTGAAGTAATAACGTATCAGGGTCGCGCAAGGGAAAATGCCGGATTATATACATCTGAATCCGAAGTAAGGGAGGTATTCAAACGTTTAGAGGTGATAGATAATGCCTTTGGCATAAAATGGAAATCACACTCAAAAATTGCAGCCTTCTCATGCAAACGCCATCTTTATAGTTGTCTTATCAACTCTCAGGGATATGTCCAGGCCTGCACGGGTGTTGATATGCCTATCGGGAATATTAGAGAAAAACCGCTGAGAGAGATACTCGAAAACAGTAATGTAATAATGGATCTCAGAAACATTCATGAAAGGATAGAAGGCCCTTGTAAAACATGTGAATATAACAGGAGTTGTTATGGTTGCCGGGGAAATGCATATCAAATGACAGGAAATTACTTAGCCTCGGATCCGAAATGCTGGCATTGTAAAAAGGAATCGAATGAAAGTTTTGCTTATATCTGTCAATAATGAAACGGACCCATACCCGGTTGCGCCAATCGGCGTTGCATATATAGCGAAGGCGCTCAAAGACGCCGGCCATGATGTCCGTATCCTGGATCTCTGCTTTGCCAATGATTATTATCGTGATATTAGATTTATTTTAAAAAGCTTTTTGCCCGAAGTCGTAGGTATATCTATAAGAAATATTGATAACCTCACCTGTAAAAAAAGCGTTTTTTATTTACCAGGAATTAAGGATGTTATCGATTTTATCCGGAACAATATTTCAGCCCCCCTGGTCGTTGGAGGTTCTGGATTTTCAATTTTTCCCGAAGAGGTTTTAAGGTATCTTCATTTAGATTTTGGCATCGTTGGAGAAGGGGAATCTGCTTTATCAGAGTTCGTTCATACAATTGAGCATGGCGGTGATATATATAAGATACCAAATCTTTGCTCCATCAAAGATGGGATATTTAAACAGAACACAATACATTTTAATCGCCATTATACCATGCCTGATCGAACCCTTCTGGATAATAATAAATATCTTGAATTGGGTGGAATGGCTAATATACAGTCAAAGAGAGGATGTCCTTTTAAGTGTATTTACTGTACCTATCCGAATATTGATGGCGATCGTTTGAGGGTTCAGGAGCCGGCAGCCGTAATAGAAGAGTTGAGGGAAATGAAGGACAACTATGGAATTGATTATGTGTTCTTTGTTGACGACATATTTAACTATCCCGAAGAACATGCCTTTGCACTCTGTGAAGGATTGATAAAGGCCAACTTGAAAATTGATTGGGCATGTTTTGCAACCCCGGGAGGGATGAAGCCGGAACTTGCCAAAATAATGAAAATGGCGGGTTGCAAGGGTATTGAATTCGGAACAGATGGCGGGTCGGAAAGGATGCTGAAACAACTGGGTAAATCATTTACTATTGACGATGTGGTATCTGCTACCGAAACGTGCAAAAGTGTTAATCTGCCGAATGCCCATTATATTTTATTTGGCGGTCCTGGAGAAAATAGCGCAACTTTAAATGAGGCATTTACTCTTTTTGACAAGATAAGACCAACAGCAGTTATTGCATTAATAGGGATAAGGATATATCCAAATACCTTGCTTTATTATAAGGCAATAGAAGACAGACTCATTGAAAAAGATACGAATTTGTTAGAGCCTGTATTTTATTTAACGCCGGAGATGAAGAGAGAATCTATATTTTCTAAAGTCTGTGAATATGCAACGAGACGTCATAATTGGGTAGTGCCAAATCTCAATATACAGTGTGATTCGAATAAGTTGGCCACAATAAGGAAAATGGGAAAGAGAGGGCCATTATGGGATATGCTTTCATGAAACGGCGGTTTTTCTGAATAGTTAAATATCGCAAAAAAGTTGTTGTGATAAAACGATAAATAACCATGCACAAAGGGTAATTTTTGTAACCGGAGGTTTACATTGAACATGTCTGATACCATTCAGAAGCTTAAAGAGTTGTTAATTACACGATTGAAACTCAAGACCGATTTAGACAAAATAAATGAAAATACACTGCTTTTTGGTCCGGGTAGTTTAGGTCTTGATTCTCTCGATGTATTGGAGCTTATTATTGGCATAAAAAAAGTATTTGACGTTGAGATACTGGACAGAGAATCTTCAGAAAAAATATTTACATCAATTGGCGCAATCGCAAAATATATCGAAGAAAACAAGTGAGAGACCTGTGTGTGTCCCTTATGAAATCGCTTCCCCACGCCTTTCCATTTCTCATGATTGACAGAATTGTAGAATTTGAGGAAGGAAAACGGATTGTATGTCTGAAAAATGTATGTTCAAATGAGGAATTTACCCGGGGATATTTTGATGGCAATCCCGTCCTGCCGGAGGTACTGATTATTGAGGCTATGGCGCAGGCATCCGGGCTCTTAATGAGTGGTGAAAACTCAGGAAAGGCGTACCTCGGTGAGATAAAAAACGCCATATTTAAAAAATCTGTTATCCCTGGCGACCGGCTTATTATAACTTCATTTCTGGCTTATCAACTGCATCCTTTATATGCCTTTGAGGTTGTAGCTTCTGTTGGAAGTGAAATTGTTTCTCAGGCAGAAATAACCATGGCATGTAAATAACGGGGCAGGATTTTATGCAATATGCTCATTGTAATATCTGCAACACGGACGATATACGCCTCATAACCGTATTAAATGGTTATAATGTGGTGAAGTGCAAGAACTGCGGGCTTGTTTATGTAAACCCAAGGCCGGACTCAAAAATGTTAATCGAGCTTTATGCAGAGTATCATCAAAGGGGCGGCAAGGATGCGGATGTATGGGCAAGGCTTATGGAAGGTAATTTCAAGGAATCTGCGCTCCTTTTAAACAAAATAATGCCGGAGAAGGGTAAAATTCTTGATATCGGTTGCGGCTACGGTCATTTTATGAGAAGAATGCGGGATTTTGGATGGTCTGTGTATGGAATTGACCCGTCTTTAAAGGTGTTGGGTTACGCCAGAAATAAGGGTCTTAACGTTTTTGAAAAATCTATCGAAGACGTATCGTTTCCTGATAATTATTTTGATGCTGTAACGGCTTTTTATGTTTTAGAGCACCTTGCCGACCCTTTTACAACACTCAAAAAGATTTTTCAGATGATGAAACCACAGGGTGTCCTTATCCTGAGGGTTCCTCACACAACGCCAATAGTTCAGTTCCTCTCTTTTTTTAAATTAAACGTCAACCTCTACGATGTTCCGTACCATTTATACGACTTTTCACCCAAAACAATTTCATTATTACTCAAAAAATCAGGATTTTCCACGGTCAGGGTAATACCTGGCAGTCCAACAATCCCCGCCAATTATTTTGAGAGAGTTATTTCTGTTATTTCTGGAAACATTGCCAGATTTCTTTTTACCATAAGTGCGAAAAAGTTTCTTTTACCCGGGACAAGCAAGACCGTTTTAGCCTTTAAATAAAGTAAAAAGGGTTAATCATCGCAAGATAATAATTATGAAGCTAGAGTATTTTTTTGAAAAAGTGGCAACCTTCATTTTTTTGTATTACAAACAAATAGTTATTGCCTTTTCTCTCCTGATTATTACTTCACTTTACACAATTTTCAATATGAACATTGAGTCTGATATTTTAGACGTGCTTCCCTCGAATAATAAAACGGTAGCCGAATATAAGGATTTCATGGAAAAATACGGGGCAATGGATAACATTGTGTTCATGGTAGAGACTGACGACAACAGAATAGAAGAATATGGGGATATCATAGAAAATCTCACAAAGAAACTTATGGAATCGCCCCTGATAGAATATGTTGACTATAGTCCGTTAGCATTTAAAAATGAACTTTTTCTCAGGCGTCTACCCCTCTTTCTCGATGAGCATGGCTTAATGCTCCTCAAAAACAGATTAACGCCGTCCGGAATCAGGCGTCAAGTTAAACAAAACCGTCAAAAACTTCTTTCGCCTCTTAGTTCTCCGTTCGATTTAGAATTAATTGCCAGGGATCCGCTCAATTTGAGCGATATTTTCAAAGATTCCCTGATGAAAATAAATAAAACAAACAGTTTTGATTTTAGCATGGGATATTATTTTACCAGGGATCATTCTGCCGCCCTTGTTTTTGCAAAGCCTAAAGGTAAGAGCAGAGACATGGCATTTGTTAAGAAATTAAAAAAGGAATTAGACTCTGTTATCTCGTCAACAATAGAGGAAAATGGTAAACCGCCGGGAATAAAAATAGGATTGACGGGGGGCTACATTCTCTCTGAAGACGTTCGCCAGGTCATTAAGCATGATATTGTAAGTTCTTTTGCGTTATCCATTATCTTTATTGGATTCATTATATGGGTAGCATATAGGGTGAAAACAAGAATTCTTCTCGCTATCGGTCTGACTATGTTTGCCTCGCTCGCCATGACACTGGCTTTCGCATATCTCATTTTTGGGAGTTTGAACATAGTTACGAGTGTCGTTGCGGCGGTGCTTATTGGCCTCTACGTGGATTATTCACTCCATACAGTAAAGAGGTATTGTGATGAGTTGAAGAGGCATAATAATCCGCAGATGGCGCTAGAAGTAACTCTCATGAAAACAGGTCCGGCGATTACCGTGTCAGCAATAACAACTTCTTTATCATTTTTTTGCATCCTTGTCACAAAGTTTCAGGGATTATATGAACTCGGCGTTGTCTCTGGCATAGGTGTTATTGTATGTCTGATATCCAATGTATTTTTAATGAACTCACTCCTTGTGTGGATTAGCAAGTCCGGCTTGCAGAATATTCAATATGGAAAAGAGTATCTTTCTGGAGTTGAGAACCTTGCTCAGCTTCTTACGGAAAAACCAGGGTATATAGTCGCCTTAGGCTTAGTTTTAGTTGGTCTCTCAGGATTTGGCGTATATAAATTAAAATTTAATAACAATCCGGATTCCCTTGCGCCCAGAGATTGTGCTGCTATTCTCCTGGGGAAAAAATTGAGTGAAAAAACAGGAAAAAAGGGGGAACCGCTGAATATTATTATAAAAGCCAAAGACAAAGAAGAACTCATGCTCGCCTTTGATAATATGGAAAAAGTTGTCTCCCGTTGGAAATATGACGGCTTAATTGAGGACTATAATTCTCTGAATATGTTTATTCCGGCGCCGTCAATCCAGATGACCAGAATAACAAAACTGAAAAAAATTGGATGCAAGACCGTTTCTCAGGCAGGCGTATTAGAAAATACATTTATATCCGCCCTCGAAAAAAACAGTTTTGTTTATGAGAGGAGTTATATCAGCAAATATTTAAACGAAACAATTACAACACTAAAAAATATTAAGCTTATGAGTTTAAGCGAGCTCGAAACTATGTCGTTGCCAAATACAGGTCACTTTTATAACAAAGATGATGTATCGCTTGCAACATATCTTTATCCCACCGTTAAAGGATGGGATAAACAGACAGTTGATGCTATTCGAAAGTATGTTGTATCAAAAGGCGAAAACTGGATATTGGTTGGAAAACCTATCCTTTTTAACGAAATACAATCATCCGTAATATGGGAAAGCGGTTTAGCAACTGCATTAACGGTTATACTGAATCTTGTTGTTCTCTATTGGCATTTTAAAAGAATCCTCACCGTCCTGCTGGTTATGTTACCCGTAACGCTTGGATTCATATTTACTCTGGGAATCATGGGATGGTTGCACATCCCTTTTAATGTTTTTAATATTGGTTCTATTGCCCTTATTTTTGGATTAGGCGTTGATTATGGAATCTACATCATGCAGGCATACCTTATGGAGGACAAAAAGGGCATCCGTAATGCCCTTTGTATTAGTGGAAAAAATGTAATCATGTGCGCTGCAACAACTGTTGCCGGCTGTGGAAGCCTCGTTACTGCAAAATTCATTGGCATTGCCACCATAGGTCTTGTTCTCAGCATTGGCGCAATTACATGTGCCTTTGCTGCGCTGGTTATATTACCTGCGATCATTCATCGGAGTGAAAAAAGGCTTTGCCATGAAAGATTTTGACGTAATTATTATCGGCAGTGGGATTGGCGGTCTTATCAGCGCCGGAATTCTAGCCTCCAGGGGATTAAAGACGCTCTTAATAGAAAAAAACCCAACCCCTGGCGGATACCTTGCGTCGTTTAGGAGGGGTAATTTCATTTTTGATTCCGCTGTGGACTGCATATCAGGCGTAGCCCCCGGTGGGTTGATAAACAAGGCGCTAAAACTTCTCAACGTTGACAAAGATATAGATTTTGTCCGGGTGAGTCCTGTGAGGTTAAGTATTTTCCCTGATATTGAGGTTAATGTTGATTCTGACATGAATGCCTACCTGCAAAGGTTAACATTATTATTTCCCTCTGAGCGTGATACAATCAAAAACTTTTTTACGTTGATGGACAGGGTTTACCGTGACATACAGTTAACGACAGAGAAGATGGTATCCGGCAAGTTTGATCTGGATCAAACGTCCTCTCTCTTATTAAAACTCAGAAATATCTCATACAAGGAGTTACTTGACGAATATATACTAGACGCGAGATTGAAATCCATTTTGTCAGACAGATGTCCTTTTATCGGCCTTCCACCGTCCAGGGCTTCCGCATTTTCAATGATTGCCATGATCATGAGCTATTTTAAACAAGGGGCATACAGACCAGTGGGAGGTTTTCAGAAACTTGCGGATACGTTCATTAAAGGGATAATGGATAAAGGCGGCATGGTGATCTTTGGCAATGGCGTGAAAAAGATTCTTTTAAAGAATAATCATTGCTGCGGCATCCAATGTGAAAATGGCGACGAGTATACCGCAGAAGATATTGTGTCGAATATGGATTTTGTTCATACCTTCAACAACTTGCTTGGCGGCGAACACAGACATATTGCTGAACACAGGTTAAAAAACACAGGGGTTTCAATATCATTCTTCATTGTATATGCGGCTATCACAGGGGATATTGACAGGCATTCGAGTATCGGTTATTTTCCTTCTTATGATATGGAAAGTTTTTTCATGGCTGATAGAACATTTCAGGATGACTCGACAATAGGAATAACTATTGCAAGTATTGAAGATAAAACTCGCGCTCCTGCCGGATGCCATACGGTGGTGGTGCATGAAATGGTCGAATCATTTGACAAAAAAACTGATAAAGCGCAATGTGCCGAAAAGATTATAAAAAAAGCAGGGCGTGTTATACCCGAATTAAAAGACAGAATACAAGTTCTTGATGCTGCGTCGCCGCAAACCCTCATGAAGTATTCAGGTAATTTCAATGGCGCTGCATTTGGTTGGAGACAAATACCGGGAAACAGGAGCACACAGGACTATGGAATAGATAATCTCTCTATTGCAGGCCACTGGGGAGATATGGGTGGAGGAGTATTGGCTGCTGCATATTCAGGCGCTAAGGCAGCCTGTGATATTCTTCAAAAGAAAGGTTTAATCTGTGACATCTAAAATATGTGTTGTTATCCCGGCGTATAATGCATCAAAGACTATACAGACTGTAGTGTCTGGCGCTTTAAAATACATACCCAGGGTGATGGTTGTTGACGATGGTTCTGCCGATGATACGGCAGGAAATGCCATACTCGCCGGCGCTGAAGTAATTGTCGTCGAAAAAAACAGGGGTAAAGGACATGCGCTGAAGCTGCTCTTTCAAAAAGCGATGCGCGAGGGGTATGACGCCGTAATAAGTATGGATGCAGATGGCCAGCATGACCCTGCAGAAATCCCTAAATTTCTTGCATCACATATCATATATCCGGATGACATTATTATAGGTTCAAGGATGTCAGAAAAGGAGAAGATACCAAAGGCGCGATTTAATTCCATGCGTATTGCGCGTTTTTATATCTCTCTTGCCGCCAATCAGTATTTGGAGGATACCCAGTGCGGTTTCAGGCTGTATCCGCTATCATTAATTAAAAAGATGCGATTAATGACAGAACGATACGTTACAGAGACCGAATTACTCATGAAGGCCGGCGATATGGGTATGAAAATCAGATTCATTGATATTAAGGCAATTTATACAGAAAATAAAAGCTATTACAGGCCAGTAACCGACACCATGAGGATAACGTCGTATGTTATTTCCTATATACACATAAAGTGGTTTATTGAAGGAATAACTTCGGATAATCCGAATACCTATTCAGTAAACGGACATGTCAGAGATATTCTGGGAAAAAACAAAATAATTGACAGGGCATTTCAAACCTTAACGGTATTTACTGCCCTTCCTGCAACTATTTTTTATTTATTTGAATACGCCGTTCTATCGCTCTTTATTCCGCATAATTTTGCTTCTGTGCGAAAATATGGGTGTGGTTTTTTTAAAATTACCCTTGCAACACAGATGTTGCCCGTCCTGCTTATTGTTGCCATCATCGAAAAGATGCTTAAAATAATGGGTTTTAAGAGAAATATCATCAATGCCTTCATAGAAATGTTTTCCCCAATCTATGGGCAGATAAAGGGTAACTGTTCAGCGAAACAGACAGAGAATGTTTTCACAGACGTAGAGCGACGAGCCTCTTCGCTCTACAGATAAAAAATTACCGTGATACCTAATTTAATCATTTTTCGATATATGAGATGAGGTAGGTCAACGTGTATATGAATGTGGTCTTAATACCAGATAGTTACGCCACAAAAGCAACTACCAAAAAGAGGGGCTGTTACATACATACATACATACATACATACAACAGACCCTTGGTTTTCCTTCCAAAACGGACACAAACTCAAACTCAAAGCTTACTTCTGCAACGCGCAAACAAAAATCAGGCTTTACGCTTTATTCTTACAAAGGAACACCGACTGATGTCAAATACAGATTCAGAACTGATTGCGAGAAAAATACAATTCCTGTATGAAAAATACAGATTTGCATGACCCTTTTCAAGCACCTTGTCGGGTATGTGCAGTTTTTGCTGTTGATTTCGATGGAAATATTATCGCATTTAACCGTGGCGCAAGTTAATCTATGGTTGTACGGCAGATGAAGTTGTTGGCAAGGGAAAGGATTGAAGAGTTTTTACCATGTAAGTTCACTGAGACATGGGAATTCAGAAGGGCGGTTTTCTTGTGAAATAGAAATGCCCAGAAAGAATGGAGAAAGTTTCTCTGCGCAATTGATGTTTACCATGACAAAGGATAGTGGTGGTAAAACTATTGGCTTTGTTCTGATTTTCAAGACCTTACGGAGCGAAAACTTGCTGAACAGGCCAGGCTATTTCAACGTTACAAGATGCTGGTTGTCCCGACGTCCTTGTACTTTTGGATGCAAAAATGATAATTATTATATGCAGCAGTCGCCTTGGCGTTGTTATTTTACACAGATAGTCCAAAAGACATCGTTGGGAAACATTTTCATAAATTTCTTGATCGCATTTAACAATTTAAGGACGACATTTCTAATTTTGAGAAAATAGGGATTATAAGATCTAGAATACCTTTTTGTGTACCGGAGAGACGACGTTTTTGTGGATACGGAAGGTCATGAAGTTGTAGAGAAAGCGCTGGAAAACGAGGAAAAGTTCCATCTATGAAGGCTCGAACGACGCCATCATGTTGCTGACGGACAAAGGCTTCTTTGATTTCCGAAATCTTTGGACTAACGAGCAAGGAGGAATTTGTTTTCATATCTCAGCTATCATCTTTACAACCAGACGGACCGTTTAACGAGGCAAACTACCGTTTGAGTGGATGCCGCCGCAAGAGTGGAGAGGACTTTCCGGCCGAAGTACTGCTTTCTGCCTTTAACTACCAGGAAAGAGGGGTATTGCAGGCCACAGTGCGCGACATCTCTGAACGCAAGCAGGCAGAGGAAAGTATTCGTAATAGTTATGCTAAATTGAGAAGGACTTTAGAAAAAACCGCATTCGCCCTGTCGTCGGCGCTTGAAATGAGGGATGCTTATACGGCAGGACATCAGCGGCGTGTGACTCAGCTTGCCTGCGCCATCGCCAGGGAAATAGGAATTTCCGAAAATCAAATTGAGGGCATTCGTATAGCTGGAATTCTCCATGACATTGGCAAGATATTCATACCCGCTGAGATTCTCAGCAAGCCTGGTAAGTTAAACAAGCTGGAATTCGAGTTGATTAAAAAGCCATGTAAATGCCGGCTATGAACTATTGAAGAATATAGAATTTTCTGGCCGATAGCCCAGATGGTGCTTCAACACCACGAAAAGATAGACGGCTCCGGTTATCCATTAGAGATATCTGGCGATAAAATCCTCATCGAGTCAGAATTTTATGCGTAGCGGATACGGTTGAGGCCATGGCATCTCACCGGCCTTATCGGGTATCGCTGGGCATAGATGCAGCCTGGAAGAAATCTCTGAAAAACTGGAGTTCTTTATGACGCACCAGTTGTCGATGCTTGTATAAAGCTATTCAAAGAAGGGGTTTAAATTCGAGTAATTTAGATTTTGGATTGCGGATTTTGGTAAAATTCTTGTGGGTACGGGTGGTGACTATCCCCGCTGGCGGGGGCAGGAGTGGAAATTGGAATGTCAACACGATGGACAATACGCAGGTATGACGACTGAAGTCGTCACTACAAACTTGAGTTTGATATTCGGTGAAAACCACAGATTAAGGAATTGAACAAAAATGGCAAATATGGCTGAATGTATTGCATTCGTTAATCACAATGGCGGTACAGGCAAGACCACTTCCTGCATTAGTATTGCAGGCTTTCTTGCAAAAAACGGCTACAAAACGTTAGTCGTTGATTTCGACCCTCAGGCAAATGCCACCTCTGGGCTGGGTATAGACAGCTCCTCACTCCAATATTCCATGTACGATGTAATTTTAGATCAGTGCGAAGGATACGAAGGCGTGCCTGTTTCAGGATTATCCTGGAAACAAATGTAACAAGCTCCACCTGGCGCCGTCAAATTCGACCTGTCCGTGGCAGAAGTCCTTTTGTATCGTGTCAAAGAAAGGACTGGCGTTCTGACGCTGATCCTTGAAGAGATAAAAGATTCATACGATTATATCCTGATTGATTTGCCCACAAGTTCGGGTTGCTGTCCATTAACGGCCTGTGCGCCGCAGACAGGTGCTCATACCGGTAGACCCCAGCATATATTCCCTGGAAGCGTTGGACAATCTTAAACATACTTTTCGTGATATCAGGCGTATGGAGGGACGCCCGATTAACAAAATCACCGTTATTTTAAACAGATACCACGTGGAAAACGATGTGTTCGCAAAAATGTTTCAGAAACGCCACCCATCGCATGAGGTTGAGTTAAGACTACGGGAGATGTTCACAACGGTTTTTACCGTTCCTGAAGCCATAGAAATATACGATGCGCAAAAAAAGGGGTTCCCATATCCCACTTTGCCCCAAAGAGCAGGGCGGGTAAAGTCTTATGAAAAAATCGCCAGAAACATTATAAAAAATACAAAAACAAAAATAAGGATGAGAAAACCTCATAATACGAAATTCCTTGTTCGACATTCGTTATTCAATACACGGTTAAACGGACGATGCCTGGCGCAAGTATAGCCGAACCAATACTCCTTTATGAAAGGGGGAGATTGCTTCGGAAAAGACCCCTCGCAATGACATGGACTATGAGCTTTGATCAATGTCGTTAAGTTAAGCTTCATGCCGTAAAAGTCCCCCTTAGAAAAGGGGGGATTCAGGGGAGTTGTTTTGATCAAATATCCTTAACTTATTGACATTGCACTTTGATGGTGTACTGCACGTTGTTATTGTGCAGTGCGCTTTGTCATTGCAAACAGTAACAAGCCATTGCGGCATTATTCTGTCATTGCGAGCGATGCGAAGCAATCTTTTCTGTTATATAAGGTTTGTTCTGTTATATCGCTATTCCCGGGGCGTTGCCTTGGGCTGTCTTATCCCAAGCCCGTTGGGCTGATTATAATATCCTGACGGCAATACTCTAAACTCTAAACAGAAAGGAAGGGTTGAAAATGCCAAATCGAAAGAGATGCGTAAACCTGGCAGATCGGTATTTTCGAAGATACCGGGAACGAGGAAGAATTGCAGGAAGAAAGAGGGGCGGAAGCGAAAGCGGCGCAATAGACCTTAAGGCTGTCCACAGGGACAGGGTGAGGTTGTTAAATGCCTTAAAGGCCTTTAAACAGGGCGACTTTCTGTCAGACTTCCTTTAGATAAAGGCGGCATTATGTCTGAAATAGCGATGATGTTTAATGAAGTCATCAGCATAAATGAAGGCTTGGCAAATGAAATCATACGGGTGAGCAAGATTGTTGGCGAGGAAGGAAAGCTGACGAGCGCGCATCCATGGGAATGGTTACGGGTATGTGGAAGGCAAAAATTGATTCGATTAATGGGCTTATCAATAATTTGCTCAGCCAACCACTGAGGGTTGGGCGTGTGATTTCGGCGGTAGCCGAAGGCGATTTGACAAAGAAGATGCGGCTGGAGATAGAAGAACGGCCGTTGAAAGGCGAATTCCAGAGAATAGGAACAGGGTGAATACCATGGTTGACCAGCTCAGTTCCTTTGCGGAGGAAGTCACCCGTGTGGCAAAAGAAGTCGGCACAGAAGGAAATTGGGAGGTCAGGCGGTGGTAAAGGGTGTATCCGGCACATGGAAAGACCTGACGGA
>JAXMAC010000023.1:29309-35833 GCA_046350595.1 Candidatus Brocadiaceae bacterium
TGGGAGGTCAGGCAATGTAAACCTTGATGGCTGCGAACCTGACAGGCCAGGTAAGAAATATTGCGCTGAAGTAACCACGGCGGTGGCAAGCGGCGAACCTTTCCCAAAAAATCACCGTTGAGGCGAAAGGCGAAATTCTCCAGTTGAAAGACACGATAAACAGGATGGTGGATCAATTAAACGCATTTGGTGGTAAAGGAAGTGTATCCGGCACATGGAAAGACCTGACGGATAACGTTAATGCCATGGCTGCCAGTCTTACCTCGCAGGTGCGTGATATCGCCATGGTAGCAAGCGCCCTTTCAGTTGGAGACCTTTCACAAAAAATCACTGTTGAAGCGAAGGGCGAAATACAGGAACTGAAGAGTACCATCAACGGGATGGTGGACAAGCTCGGCACTATTATTGGTGAAATCAATGATGTCATGGCATTAGTTGGCGAAGGACGCTTACGAGAATGATTGAGGTCGGGCGTCAGGTGAATTTGCTTCCATGGTAGAAGGTATAAACGGCACGATGGAAAGTTTGCGGGAATTGTCACTGAATTAAGGGATGCGGGCATTAACATCGGCTCTGTTTCGCAAAACATGCTGAGCGCAGGCGAGGAGATGAACCGGATGGTGTCGCAGACATCGGCGTCCGTGGAACAAATAGCCGGAGGCGCAAAAACACAGGCGCAACCAGATAGCCGGGGCTTTAAGAAAGCGAGGGGTAGGAAAGACCGCTTCGAACACTTTAAATCCAGGCCGAAAGTATGAATAAAGCCTCTGAAGTAGCCAACAAGGCAGCCGGAGAAGGAAGCAAAGGCAATGGAAAGCACCATCCAGAATGCAGACCTCATGCTCGAAGGTTCGAAAGAATCGGTAAACAGGATTGAGGCGCTCAGCAAGAGCAGTGAGCAGATTCAGGAAATCGTGGACGTTATCCGTGATATCGCCACTGAAGCAAACATCCTTGCCATCAATGCGGCAATCGAGGCCGTTCGCCTGGGCAAACAAGGAAAAGGGTTTGCCGTCGTGGCCGAGGAGGTAAAGACACTCTCCGCAGACAGCAAGGCCCGGGCCAAGAAGATTTCTACCCTCGTTCAGGCTGTTATGAAAGAGACAGAAGAGACCGTGACGACGATTAAGACTATGGCTCAGAACGTAGAACTGGGTAAACGTTCCGATTGAACAAACGTCTAAGGCATTTGGGGATATTAATCGTTCTATAGAGACAACATCCAAGACGGCCAAAGATATTTCTGTAGCCGCAGCCGACCAGAAAAAGAGCATTGATGCGATCTCCGAGAGTCTGGATAAAATTGGCGGCATTTGCGGCTGACACGTCATCCAGTTCTACCCAGTCCGCCGAGGGCAGCAAACGACTCCTTTCAAAGACGCAGGAACTTATGTCCTGGCGACACGACTTGCTTCTATGTCTGAAAAGCTCCAGCAAACGGTGGGAAGATTCAACGTTGAAGAAGTTGCAACCGCAAAAAGGACTATGGCGGCAGAACCGAGATAACCGTTGAGGAACCGGCCAGGCCGAAGGGTAAAGTGGTGAAAGTATCCGCAGCCAAAAACAACCAAACGTTAAACCGTTTAAACACGGCTTAAACGGCTGGAACAGTTTAAACGGTTTAAATGTCTTAAGCCGTTTTGTTTCCCGACGGTCTCATTTTTCACCGGAAAAGGAGGGCAATTTATGGTAAATGAAATTACCGTTACAAAAGAGAACATGGAGACTGAAGAAATAGAAAAAGACCAATACCTTGTTTTTACCAGCAAATCTCAGGAATTTGGCATCAGGCGATGCGGGTTCATGAGATTTCAGCGCCATTGGGCATTACGAAGATTCCCAATACACCGCCGCACATTGAAGGCATCGTAAACCTTCGCGGGCGTTTAGTATCGGTGCTCAATTTTTCGCAAAAGTTCGTTGAGCAAAAAGAGCACGACGAAGATACCCGCATCGTCATTGTGGAATGCGGCGGGTATCCTACGGGAATCATCGTTGACAGCGTAGGGAGTTATCAAAATCCAGGACGAAAAGGTACAAAAACTGCCGGAAGGAGTTGCCACGGTGTCAGGGTATATAACAGGAGTGGGAATGCTTGAAAACAGGCTGATTGTATTGCTGGATGTGGATAAGGTGCTGACAAAGAAGAACTGTCTGAACTGGATGCGGCGCGCGAGGCAACAGAGAACGTCCAGCCTGCAAAAAAACCCGACCCCGAAGGGAGGAAGGATGAACCAAATCCAACGTAAGGAATCGGGAAATAATGGATACCCTGATGTGCAGGAATTTCAATATCGTAGAGCCTTGCGATTTTGCGTCTCTACCTGCTTTTCATAATTGATAAGACGCTGAAGCGTATGAATACCGGAGATGCAAAGGTTATTATGATAGAAAACGAGCTTTCCGTGTTTGGAAAAAACTTACAAAAAAGGAGATTTTTACAGGGTGATATTATACATGGGAGAAAAAATATGGCGAAGATTTTAATTGTGAATGACGCATCGTTCATGGGGTTCATTAAAATACGTTCTGGAAAACGGAGGCCATGAGGTTGTGGGTACGGCGGAGGATGGCAAAGAAGGATTGAACTGTACAAAAAGCTAAAACCCGATCTGGTAACGCTGGACATCCTCATGAAGGGAACGGATGGAATCACGGCATTAAAGGATATTAAAAAGGTGAATCCGGCAGCAAAGGTGATCATGGTGACGGCACTCGGTTGCACCGAAAAACAAAAAGAAGCCCCGGAGTGTGGCGCGTCCGGCTTTATTAAAAAGCCGCGCTAAACAGAACGAAAATATTGAAAGAAATTATTAAGCGTGGTGAAACAAGAAAAATTAACGGATTCAGCCGATATTCTAAATAGGCACGAATACAACCCCCGCCCCTTTTCTAAGGGATTTTTTCAAGTCCCCTTATAATAAAGGGGGATTCAGGGGGTTGTCAGGCATCTTCACACGCACCACGTGAACTGTTACGAAAAAGGGATGAAGGATAAAGGATGAGGAATGAGGAATGAGGGATGAACGGCAGGTTTTAAACGAACGTACCAGGTGCTTCGAGCTGCGGATCATCAAAATGTATTGTTCATTACTGAAAACGACCGAAGCACAAGTTCTGGGTAAACAGGCATTACTCATATCTGAGACAGGAGAACTCCTGGCGATTTTAACGGCGTGTTCCAGGAACGTGAAGAAAAGGATGAGGGTGGAAGGATGAATGATGAATTTGCGATAATAAATTCTGGTTCATCTTTCAACCCTCTTCCCTCATCCCTCATCCGTGTGCTCGTCGTTGATGATTCCAGTTTCATGCGGAAGTCCCTTACTTATATCCTGGAATCGGATGCTGCGATAAAGGTGGTGGGAGTCGCCGGGGATGGGATAGAAGCTCTTGCAAAGACACGAGAACTCCATCCTGACGTGGTGATTCTTGACATTGAGATGCCCCGGATGGACGGGCTTACGGCATTGATGCGCATTATGAATGAATGCCCGACACCGGTGCTGGTGATCAGCGGTCTCGACAAAAAAGACCCGACAGTCGCTGTTAAAGCCCTTGAATACGGCGCTATAGACTTTATTACAAAACCCTCCGGTGTCATTTCGTATGATATAGATAAGATAAGCGGAGAGATTATCTCCAGGGTAAAAATTGCCGCTGGTGTTAACGTTCAAAGGCTGAAACTGGGACAGCCCGTTGAATTTCACCCAATACAGGGGACTCTGCATAAACAAAAAGACATTGTTGTAATCGGGGCGTCAACAGGAGGTCCCAGAGCCATAGTGACGGTATTATCAGGCCTGCCGCACGATACTCCGGCAGCCATACTTGTCGTTCAGCATATCGTTCCTGAAATTGTGCCTGCACTTGTTGACAGGTTGCGGTGGCACAGTTCTATGGAAGTTGCCATTGCTCAGGAAGGGGAGACTCTGTATCAGGGCCGTGTGCTGGTTGCGTCAGGATATCCCACATCGGTTGTAAGGGAGAAAGATCAAAAAAAAGTAAACCTTACCCGGTCGGCTTCATTTGATTTTAATTCCTGCGCAATCAACTATGCAATGCAGTCCGTGGCAGAGGCGTATAGCAACAGTGCGCTTGGGGTGCTTCTTACGGGCATGGGCAGCGATGGGGCGATGGGTATGAAGGCAATAAAGGACGCAGGCGGAGGCACAATTGCCGAAGACCAGTCTACCTGTATCGTGTTCGGCATGCCAGGGGCAGCCATAGAATTAGGCTGTGTGGACAGGATTGTGCCATTGCCGGAAATAGCGCAGGCAATTATGGAAATGTTATGAGAGCCAATATCAAGGAGATGAACGATGTTATCGTATAATCTAAATACAACTCTTAAATCATACGTCAGCGAGCAGGCATATTTGCCTTCCATGTCGCCTTTAAGGGGATGTGTGTGCAACGCCGGATCAAAGGGGTTATTTGAAAGTTTAACGAGTAATTCTGTATATGATTTTCTGAGATGTGGATATTTCTTTGCTATCTTCTTTGCATGCCTTAAATATCCCGGAATCTTCCGTTTCATCAAATACTGCCTTTACAGCATCTTCTACAGTTTCAAACAGTATCCCAGGTTCCTTTTCAGCCTTAAGCACCCTCTTTTCAAATGCCTTGCGTTTTTTTTCTTTTTCAAGGAGATGCTCTATATATTTTCTTACCGCCTTAAGTTTCTTTTCAGGAAGTTTTGTGAGCATTTTGTCAATATCGGATATTTGGAGTGTTTTCATGTCACAAATAATAAGGAATAAATTATTTCATGTCAATAGAAAATAGTGCCGTGCGGTTTTACATTTTTGATCATTCAATGCCACTATCATGTCAGAAAGCGATAAACTTGATTTTTTAAGGTTTCTGGGAGACTATCTGAACGACACCATGGATGGTTTTCAGATAGCCAATAAAGCCCTCCTTGCACTGGAAAAGGATTATGGCAGAAGAGAACTCCTTGACGAGATATTCAGGGTCTTTCATACCATGAAAAGCTCGTCCATCATGCTGGAGTTTACCGATATTGCCAACCTTGCCCATCTTACCGAAGACCTCCTTGACCTCATGCGTAAAAATACGATACAGGTCAGTCAAGAGAGTATTGACATCGTTTTCGAACTTGCAGACACCCTTGCATTCATGGTTAAAGAACGAGCGGAGAAGAAAGGGGCTTCCGGTGCTGACTGGGGCGCAAAGGCTTCTGAGTTTCGCGCCAGGATTGAAGAATTAAAAAGCAGCGCCCCGCCGGAAACAGATCAAATGAGCAGGAAAACGGTTGAAGGCAGTAACAAAGGAGACGACTGGAAGGCCAGCATCCCCACGATTGAAAAAATACAGACCGTACGGGTACATATAGACCTGCTGGATTCGCTTTTTAATACTGTGGGAGAAATTATCATCCTGAGAAATCGCATGGAAACTATCGTTACCGAAATCCAGAGTAAGGAATTAAAATCAACGCTGGCCGAGATGAGCCGATTGGTAAGCCAGTTGCAGGACGACGTGTCTGTCGCCAGGATGGTGCCGGTTGCCGAAATCTTCGAAAAGTTTCCCCGGATGGTGCGTGACCTGGCAAAAGAACGCCGTAAGCAAATTGATTTCGTCCTGGAAGGCAGTGAAATAGAACTCGACAAGACCATCCTCGACGCTATTGGAGAACCCGTGTTACATCTGCTCAGAAACGCTATTGATCACGGTATAGAATCTCCGGAGGAGAGACAAAAGCAAGACAAGGGCATGCGGGGCAGGATCAGGCTTGCCGCAAAAAGAACCGAGAACCATATCCTGATCGAAGTGGAAGACGACGGACGCGGTATTGATACTTCTCATATCAGACGGGTCGCCGTCAGGAAAGGTTTTGTAAAACCGAAAGAAGCTGATTCTCTGCAGGACAAAACAATCATGAACCTGCTTTTCCACCCTTCATTCAGCACCGCCGAGGAAGTAACGGGTATTTCAGGCAGGGGCGTGGGATTATACGTGGTCAGGACGTCCGCAAAAGAACTGGGCGGAACGGTCGAAATGACAACACAGATAAGCAAAGGAACGTGCTTTACCCTGAGGCTTCCGCTTTCAACGGCAATTATGCAAATGCTCATGGTGGGAGTGGGCGAGCACATCTTTGGCGTCCCTTCTGACATCGTCATTGAAACCCTGGATGTAAAACCTGAAGACATTAAACAGATTCACGATAGTAAAGCGCTGGTCTTGCGTAATGAAGTTATTCCCTTTACTCTTTTGCATGAAGCGTTAAACGTTCCCTGTCGCCGGGAACAGGAGGATTGCGTTGCGGTGATCATCAGCAGGGGAAATAAATGTATGGCAATCGGCGTTGACACCGTGCTGGATCAGGTGGAAAACATCGTAAAACCGTTTGACCCTATTGCCCAGCAATTTAAGGGGTTTTCGGGAGGAATGATATTGGGGGACGGGCGGATAGCGCTCCTGCTGGATATCCCGGCGTTATTTAATTTTGAAACCCTGAAAGAGGAGAAATATTTCGCATGAAGGATAAGGAATTG
>JAXMAC010000024.1:0-12300 GCA_046350595.1 Candidatus Brocadiaceae bacterium
GGGGGCATAGGGGCTGTAAAAAACTCACAAAAAGGGCATGAAAATATGCATTTTAGTACCAATACTATAGTGCATCTCCTGCGCGCAATAGCATGTTACTGAAAGCCCCCCCCCTCAATGCCATTGCGAGTAAAAAATCAGGCCATACAAAAGCAAATGCTTTGCATACCAGTGAAAGTCCTTTCCCAATGTCATTGCGAGGGTCTTTTCCGAAGCAATCCCCCCCTTAAGATTATAATTGCCATACCTGGTGAATTTTATTATTCTTAAAACGATTATAGTATTACTGTGCAAAAACCTCTTTTTTGTAAGTTTTTCACAATCACATTTGTTTATGATGGAAAGATTGCAGCTCCGCTCGCAATGACAATTGCGCCATTATTATTCTTGCGAGGGTCTTTTCCGAAGCAATCTTCCCGCTTTCACAAGAGAATTATGCGCTAGGTGTTTTATTAAAACGTTACCTATGCTCAGGGTATAAAAAGCTTATAACCGACTAATAAATATTTAATGAAAAAATATATCATTATCGGCATTCCATGTCTTATCGCTCTTATCGTAACAACGATCATTCTGACGCGAGACACGGATGCTGTTCAATATAAAACAACAAAGATTGATAGAGATACCATTAGTAAATATGTCACCGCAACGGGCACGATCAATCCCGTTCGAACGGTCATTATCGGAAGCCAGGTCACCGGTATTATCACCAAACTGTATGCCGATTTTAATTCCATCGTCAAGGTAGGGCAGATTGTGGCGCAAATCGATCCCGTTCCCTTTGAACATCAGGTACAAAAAGCAGAGGCCACCCTTGCGACGGCTATTGCTTCCCTTGAAAAGGCACGGGTGAACGCAAAAAATAACCGGCGTGTGTATCTGAGGTCAAAAAGGTTATTTGCAAGCAAGGTCATATCGATAAATGACCTTGACGCAGCGCGGACAACGTATGAAGCCAGTATCGCAGATGAAAAGCTGGCGGATGCCCAGATACTACAGGCTAAAGCTGCATTGGAAATAGCAAGAACAGACCTCGCGCATACGGTAATCGTCTCTCCATTAAACGGCACGGTAATCTCAAGGAACGTTGATGTGGGGCAAACGGTGGTATCGAGTTTTCAAACACCCACTCTCTACACCCTTGCAGAAGACCTTGTTCATATGCAGGTGAATACCAAGGTTGACGAGGCCGATATTGGTATGGTCAAGGTAGGGCAGGATGCAAAGTTTACCGTGGACGCCTTTCCCGACGATATGTTTGACGGAAAGGTAACAGAGATCCGCATGTCGCCGATTATCTTTCAAAACGTTGTGACCTATGACACGATAATCAGTGTTGATAACTCATCACTCAAACTCAAACCCGGCATGACGGCAAACACTTCCATTCTGGTTGGCAGGGCAGAAAATGTCTTGCGGGTATCCAACGCCGCGCTCCGCTTCACTCCCACAGAGATTATCAGAGGAGAAACGGATAAAAAGACGATTATTGACAGGAAATTTTCCAAAAAGTCGAGCACCCACATCTGGATATTAGATCACGAAAAACTAAAACAAGTGCCAATCCGGTTAGGGATAGGCGACGATAATTTCACTCACATTGCAGAAGGTGATATACACGAGGGACAGGAGGTGGTGGTTGCAGAAATTTCATCTTCCAAATCAAAATCACAAGGCCCTCAAAAAGTCCCGTGGCGCGGCCGTTATTAAGCGCGCAGGAGAAAAACACCCCCCTGTGCCTCTTCTTAATAAGGAATTAGGTAACAGTGTAACTGCGAGGCATTGAGAGAATGGTAATGTGTTGTCATTGCGGGGACAACAGTCCGAGACAATCTCACATTGATAAAATACCTTTTCCTTAATTATCATATAAACATTTATGCACGAAACAGACGATATCGTACTCCTGGAAGATGTCTATAAAATATACAAGATGGGCGACGTCCAGCTTACCGCCTTAAATGGCATTGCCCTGTCCATAAAAAGGGGCGAGTATGTGGCTATTATGGGGGCGTCCGGTTCGGGGAAATCTACCCTCATGAATATCCTCGGTTGCCTTGACAGGCCATCGGGGGGAAAATATTACCTGGAAGGCATCGACGTCTCCAGGTTTTCAAAAAGCGAATTAGCCGATATCCGGAATAAGAAGCTTGGATTTGTGTTTCAGAGTTTTAATCTCTTAAGCCGTACTACTGTGCTGGAAAATATTGAGATGCCTCTTATTTACAGCAGAAATTTTTCTAAAACAGACATCGACAGAATCCGCCAGGTTATGAAAACTCTCGGCCTTGAGAAACATGAAAACCATTACCCCAATCAATTATCAGGCGGACAGCAGCAGCGCGTCGCCATTGCCCGGGCCATTATTAATAACCCGTCTCTCCTTCTTGCGGATGAGCCTACCGGAAATCTGGACAGCGCTACCAGCATTGAGGTCATGCATGTGCTTCAGGATTTAAATCAGAAAATGGGTATTACCATTGTGCTCGTCACCCATGAAAATGATATAGCCAGATACGCCGGCAGAATTATCGTTCTCAAAGATGGGAAGGTGCTTAAGCACATCTCAAAACAACAATTTAATTTATTATAAAAATATCTTACGCCTATGATGCTCCTTTTTAAAATAGCCCTGCGCGCAATTATGAGGAACAAATTGCGGTCTTCACTAACGATCCTCGGTATCGTTATCGGCGTAGGCGCTGTAATTGCTATGGTTGGTATAGGACAGGGCGCCAAGGTCATGGTTGAAAAACAAATTGAGAGCATGGGTACGAATGTTCTTCTCGTTGTTCCCATAAGCACCACACATAAAACCGCTAAGGGATCTCCGACAGGACCCATTACCCTGACGCCGGAAGACGCCATTGCAATAGAAAAGGAATGCAGCGCAATTGACCACGTTTCCTCAACTATCCGAACAACTACCCAGGTTGTGTATGGTAATTTGAATTGGGCAACGTCTATTCAGGGGGTTGTGCCGGATTATCAGATCATACGAAACTGGCCGTTAGAATCCGGAAAATTTATCAGTGTACAGGATGTAAATACCATGTCAAAGGTTTGTGTGCTGGGAAAAACGGTTGTCGACAACCTCTTTGGAACGCTCGACCCCATTAATAAATGGGTTCGGGTAAGCAATATGCCATTCAGGGTCATTGGAGTATTGAGCGCCAAGGGTCAATCTGCTACGGGGCAGGATCAGGACGATGTGGTTCTCATGCCCTTCAAGACGGTACAAAGAAAAATTATGGGGGTCACGTATGTCGGAGCGATCTTTGTCTCTTCAATCTCTTCCGAGATGCAACCGGAGGCTATGGAGCAGATTGCCTCCCTGTTAAGACAACGTCACCGTTTAAAACCAAACGAAGAAAATGATTTCAACGTTATCAGTATGATCGAGTTTGCCTCAACGATTATGGAAACAAGCCGCACTATGTCTGTACTCCTCGGCAGCATTGCATCAGTTTCCCTGATTGTCGGCGGGATAGGTATCATGAACATCATGCTCGTCTCTACCACAGAAAGGACACGGGAAATCGGCATCAGAATGGCCGTCGGCGCCCGGGAAAGGGATATCCTCTTGCAATTCCTGACGGAAGCTATTGTACTTAGTTCCATCGGTGGAGTCATTGGCGTTATTTTTGGCATCGTCGCATCGAGGCTGGTTTCATATTTTGGCGGCTGGCCTTCGTTGTTATCTCCGCCAGCGATTGCCATCGCATTCCTTTTTTCCAATCTGGTTGGTATCTTCTTTGGTTATTATCCGGCAAGCAAGGCATCAAAATTGAATCCCATTGACGCCCTCAGGTATGAGTAGATTTTTTCTCAGGTAATGCATGGCTTTAGAGTCTGCGCAAAAAGTCGAGTTCTCGTTGTCATTGCGAGCAAAGCGAAGCAATCTTTCCCTCATGATAATAATTCCGGGGGAGCAAAGCGATGACTGACTTTTGTAATCTTTGAGGGTGAAGCGTTTGCTGTTCAGAACGTAAGACCACATTCAAACTAAAAACACCAAATACTCCGCCCTTCCTTAATTACTTGTATCGCATTTTAAAACGATCTTGTCGTGGCATGGCGCGCCTGCCCACTACGCTGTTATAGAAGTTGCCGTGAGGCCTAATTTATTAAAATCATGAAACCACAAAAATCTCTTTCTTTTAAAAACACCTATATCAGACTCTTAATATATCTCAAACCGTACTGGCATAAATCGGTTTTTGTCCTGGCGCTCTCTGCAATCAGCGCCTATGTTACGGTATTACCCACCCAAATCCTGGGCATCGCCGTAGACGAAATCAGGACGGCTGATCCCTTGATAAAAAACACGTCAGACAACCCGTCCGACAATGAGTCTTTACCGCCATCGCCGGTTACAAGGCAAAAAAATAATATCCCCCTCTCAAAACCATTAATGAGCGCCTCCGGCGCCATTCACCAGCATTGGTTTAACGGCTATAACCGTACTATCGTTACGCTCATTTTTCTCGCCGCGTGTTTCATTATCATCCATGCTGTAAACAGCGGCATCACGCTCGTCCATGGATATATGACGAACGAATTAGGACAGAGGCTCATTTATGACATGCGGAACCAACTTTACAACCATATACAGCTCTTCCCTATGAGTTACTTTGAAAACAATAAAACGGGTGACATCATGAGCCGCATCATGAACGATGTAAACTCGCTTGAACAGGCAATTGTGGGGCCGGTCATTACCTTTGTAACAGATATGTTTAAATTTGCCTGGATATTGTATTTTTGCTTGAAACTCGACTGGCAGCTTACCTCTATTGCCCTCGTGGTTTGTCCCTTCATCTCTTTATGTACCTACAACTTTGGTAAACGGATTAGAAAGGTATTTCGCTCACTCAGAGATAAAACAGCCGACCTTAACTCCCTGATCCAAGATAATATTTCCGGCATTCGGGTCATTGCCGGATTTGCGAAAGAAAATGAGGAAATGGAACGTTTTCGGGAAAAAAATTATGAAAACTATACCCTCTATGTCCGTATATTAAAACTTGTTTCCACCCTGAGACCTATTGTGGATTTGATTACCGAGACAGGCGCCGTGGTTGTTATCTGCCTGGGTGGATACAAGGTGCTGCAGGGACAACTCTCTGCGGGAACCTTTGTGATATTCTTTCCCTATTTACAGATGATGTATGGCCCCATCACAGGTCTGACGCGTTTTTATAATCAGGTACAGCGCGCCATTGCCTCTACCGAGCGTGTTTTTGAGATAATTGATACGCCGCACGAATTAAAAGATGCGCCCCATGCCATTGATTTGCCGCCCGTACGCGGCTTTGTGGAATTCAAACACGTCCATTTTGCTTATAGCCGGGAGACAGAGGTGTTGACCGACGTCAATATACAGGCAAGCCCTGGCCAGATGATTGCCTTTGTGGGTCCCAGCGGCAGTGGTAAGACAACCCTTACAAAGCTTATTCCCCGATTTTACGACCCCACAAAGGGAGACATCCTCATTGATGGTTATAATATCAAGGATGTCAAACTCCACTCATTGAGGAAGCAAATGGCTATGGTATTACAGGAGCCGTTTCTTTTCAACGATACGGTAAAGGCAAACATTGCGTATGCGCGGCCTGATGCAACAGACAGAGAGGTTGAAGAAGCTGGTCGTGCCGCCAATGCACACGACTTTATCATGGAGCTGCCGAAGGGATACGACTCTGTAATAGGAGAACGCGGGGTAAAACTTTCGGGCGGACAAAAACAACGCATCGCCATCGCCCGCGCCATCCTTGCCAATCCCCGAATACTTATCCTGGATGAGGCGACATCATCGGTTGATACGGAGACCGAGCAACTCATCCAAAATGCCATCTACAGCCTGGTAAAAAATCGCACCACATTCGTTATTGCCCATAGATTATCAACCATCTTACATGCCGATTTGATTGTAGTCCTGGATAAGGGGCGGATTGTCGAAACGGGACTTCATCATGAATTGCTCATTCATGGCGGGCTTTATAAAAAACTGTATGAGATGCAGTTCAATACCCAGGAAAAGAGAAAACCGGAAGATGCCGAAGCGGAAATGAAAAAGACAGAGGTTCCCGGAGCGCAAGAACCCGCTCTCGATCTCACTGAAACGCCTCTGCATTCCAAGTGGTAACAGGGAATTCGCATTTCAATATTATACCCTTTAAACATTTTATAGTTGCCGTTATAATAATAAAATTATGCTTAAATCCACAAAGAATGATCTCTTTCTTGCCCATGATATTATACAAAATGCAACAGCGCAGAAACGCTGCCAGTTGTTCGAACACGAGGCCAGGAAACTCATTGAATTATTTGGGATAACAATTGGCCGGTATGACGTTGTGTCTTCTTCCGACGAGGCAATTCGGGCGGCAAATTCTCTTGGCTATCCCGTCGTATTAAAAATTATTTCTCCCGATATTAGTCATAAAACCGATGTGGGTGGCGTAAGGACAGGAATAAAGGATGCAGCGGGGGTAAAAAGGGCATTTGAGGAAATTTTGAGGCATGTAAAAGAGAAAAGGCCGGACGCAAGAATTCATGGGATATTTGTAGAGGAAATGGCGTCCCCTTCCACGGAAGTTATCGTGGGTGGTATCAGGGATCCTCAATTTGGGCCAGCCGTGATGTTTGGATTGGGCGGTATTTTTGTGGAAGTCTTTAAAGATGTGTCGTTCCGCATCGCTCCGGTGGAAGAATTTGAGGCGTTAGATATGATTTCTGATATCAAGGGAGTTACCCTGTTGAAAGGTTTCCGAAATACCCGGCCCCTTGATATACCTGCATTAGCGCAGACGATTATCCGGGTATCTCATATGATAACATTTCTGGACGAAATCAAAGAAATCGACCTGAACCCTGTATTCGTTTATCCAAAAGGAGTGAGGGCTGTAGACGCGAGGATTATCTTATCTTGATATGAAATTAAAAGAAACTGCATTTACTGTAAGGGCTGAGCGGGCCATCCTCTTTCGCGTAATAGTGGGCGGACGACGGGATGATAATGAGGGTCCTTTGGAAGAACTCCAACGTCTTGCAGAGACCGCCGGGGCGCTCATCGTCCATTCGTTGTTTCAAAACAGGACAAATATTGACCCTGTATATTACGTGGGAAAGGGTAAGGCTATGGAGTTAGCCGGGCTTTCCGATGAGCTGGATGCCGATGTGCTCATTTGTGATGACGACCTTACCCCTGCACAGGTCAGAAATCTTGAAAAGATCATCAATAAAAAGGTGATTGACAGGAGCGAACTCATCCTGGACATCTTTGCCACCCGTGCAAAGACCTTTCAGGCCAAACTCCAGGTGGAACTGGCTCAATTAGAGTACACAAAACCCAGGCTCAAGCGTATGTGGACGCACCTTTCAAGAATTGAGGGTGGTATTGGGACGCGGGGTCCCGGTGAAAAACAGTTGGAAGTTGATAAACGTATTGTAGAAAGAAAGATTTACGAATTAAGGAAAAAGTTACAGGAAATAGAAAAGCGGCAGGAACGGCTTGTTGCTTCCCGCAATGAATTTTTTACGGTATCTATTGTGGGATATACAAACGCCGGAAAATCTACCTTAATGAATGCCTTAACCAATGTCGATACCCTTGTAGAAGATAAATTGTTTGCCACGCTTGATACGAAAACAAGCATCTGCGATCTGGGGAATGCAAAAAAGGCGCTGGTGAGTGATACGGTGGGTTTTATTCAGAAATTGCCGCACCATCTGGTTTCATCGTTTAAAGCAACCCTGGAAGAAGCCCGGCATGCCGACCTGCTCCTCCATGTTGTGGATATTAGTTCCCCCCTGGCGAACAAGCAAATCGGGGCAGTGAACAGCGTATTAAAGGAATTAGGGTGTGATAATAAACCGACGGTTATAGTGTTTAACAAAATAGACGCCATACAGGATGAATCGGTCATTCCCTTGCTCCGCAATGAATACAGGGATTGTGTTATGATATCTGCAAAAACACACAAGGGAATACCTGACCTGAAACAACGGATATCAGAGATGCTCGAAAAGAATTTTATCGATCTTGAGCTTATCTGCAATCCGGGCAATGGAAAGTTAATTGCATATCTCCATGAACACGCACGCATTCTCAGCAGTCAGTTTAATGAAAATCAGGCAACATTTCATGTGCTCATGGAAGACAAACACGTTAATAAATTGCGGGCAATGGACGATACCATCCGGATAAAAGAAAACACATCGTTAATTTCAAATTATTCCTAATGCATAAGGAAATGCACGTACTTTTTGTATGCACCCCTGAAGGATTACAGAACCTGCTTCGAATATCCCGTATCCTCAATAAATTTACCATAGAATTGCGGGAGTTTTCAAAAAATTGCGCTCGTTAAAAAAATGAGATACATTATGAAAAAAACCATAGTATATTTTCTGATATTACTTCTCCTTTCTGGCTGTATCGATGGACGTGGAAGGAAGGTCACTATAGAGCCTGTATTGGACAAGCGCTTGAAGGAAATGGAACCAATACCACTACACGTGGGATTATTTATCGATCCATCCATGCGCCATTTTAGTCAGGAAGAGAGGCAAGTTGACATGATTGCCGGTGTCCACCATTACCTGTTTTCCGTAGGGGAACCCCTTTCAAAAAATATCGAGGAAACTGTAGTAAGGGTATTCACCAGGGTTACGATAATGTATAAAATGCCAGATCAAAATATGGTTGAAGAAAAAGGACTGGACGGTGTGTTAATTCTGAACTTAAATTCTTCCCGCTTAGACTTGATCGTGGAGGATTCAGTTTGGCGTGCCATAGGCAAACACCACCTGGCCATCCATGTTTCCTTTCTTGATAAAAATCTTAATACAATCTTTGAGGATGAACTGGCTGTAGAGGGAAAAAATTTGGATTTAATCGATTATGAGACAGAAGGTGGGTGGTGGAAAATCGACGGACCCAAATACGGTCCGGCAGTGGAAGACTCCATAGAAAAGCTAACGTACAAGCTTGCACAAAGACTCCGTTCATTTTTCGAAACCACTGTGAAAAAATAAGTGTGTTAAAAACAAGAATTTTTTTGTGTCATGCGTGTTTTTATTACAAATAAGGTGATGCCATAACATGGCACATTAACATTTAAGCTATTTCCGTTTATGGGAACATCTGCCAGCCGTTTAATCTCATTATCACACGTTAACTGCCACATTTGTGCCTTTCTTCTGTGATTGAAATTTGAAATGTTTATCGTTACATATGTTCTTCAGCTCCCTACTATAAGTGCAGAAGGTTTGATATCCTTAATTTTCCTTGCATAGTTTATCATTTTCTCCAGGTAGTCATCCATTTTTATTCCCACAGGATTTACATCCCGGTGGGTAGCATGCCAAAGGCCCGGCTCATTGTCCAGAGCACAGCAAAGCTACAACCAATTCTCTTGTGAAAGCGGGGAGATTGCTTCGGAAAAGACCCTCGCAATGACACTTACTATGCTCTTTGATGGCACACAGCACGTTGTCATTGCGAGCGTTTGTAGTGACGACTTTAGTCGTTTGGGGTCATTGCGAGGGGGGCGAAGCAATCTTTCCCTCATAAATAAAAATCAAATTATCTTGAGAGTCTTGAAATTGTTGATAAAATAAAAAAATACGCTAAAGTATGTAAATTCCTGAAAACTTATAAAAACACTGTTTAGTTAAATTACATTAAACTAACTATGAATACCCCAATTCCAATTACCGAAAATTATTTATATGATTTGCTGAAAAAGAAGTACCATACTTCTGAGGTTGTACGCTCTCAGATAGCAGAAATTAAGGAAAAAACAAAAGAAATGGTGGCTCGTGAGCCTCTGCGGCAATTCACCATCAGATTCAGGGGACAGGTAATAGACAGCTCATTTGAAAAAACCCTCAGGATTGTTCCCAAGCGTTTATTCAATAAGGGAAAAATAGATAGTCTTCACGCCTTTAAGGAAGAGGGTTTTGTAGAGGCCTCTGCAACTGCCACATTAACCGAGGTTGAATCTCTCGCACACTATCTCATGAAACCCCGTATCGTGTTGCACTACAGAAAAGAGATTGTCAAAGGGGCGAGCAATCTGTTGATTATCGATGAAAGCGAGCAAAACCAGCTTGAACATTTCACGCCCGATTACATCCACCGGAACTACGTTACCAACGCGGAGGTATATGAAAAATACACCGGGCGATTGGGTGATTATTTAATTTATAACGGACAGCCCCTGACTTCTGAGAAAATTGGCCGTGAACTTAGATTTAATAAAATTGAGACGGCAAATAAGATTTTTACAACAGCGGGTTTAAAAGAGATTTATTTAAATCTCTTGTTTTTAGACTTACTCCTTAAGCTCGACCTGGAACAGCATTATTTTAAATTGAGGGGTTTCAACGCGCAGGAAAACGACCTTAAACTGGTTGAAGAAAAGATTGATGACCTCGGTTTCTTTGCTGAAATATTTGACCATATAGCATCAACGGATAACCCCCTGTTATCTCACGAAGAGCTGTTTCTGGATTTGATGAGGCTTGAGCATATCATAGAGAATAACAACTGGAAGGGTACGCCCGCCTATGCCGGTTATGTCTATTCTGCCGCAAAAAAATTGAATGCCCAATTTAAACTTCTCGAAGAATATAACCTCTTTTTAACCTACGCCCAATGTATTGATAAATTTTTAGCAAAACTTTCCAAAAAAGTATGTAGACACAAGGCAGATATCCGAAGCGAATACAATAATTTAAAGGCAAATTATAGTGAATTAAAGAAGTTAACCATTATTTCAAACCATCCTTTGCTGCAAAATGACTACCAGGAATTACTGAATTCATTCAACAAATTGTTAGCGTATCTGGACTTCTTAACGATAGAAGATACGCAGGGCGTGAGTGGAGAAAATATCCGGGACGATTTTTCGGTAAAAGAAAAACCGACGGGAAAATTTCTTACCTTCGTTAAGAAGTGCGTAGAATCCGTTTTTTCTGTCAATGTTGATATTTCCGCAAAACCTGCCTTCCGTCAGGATCAGGTTTTAAGGGTAGACCGTGAAGAAGATGTCCAGAAACTTATCCTGAAATTTCATGAAAACCTGGAAAATTTATCGAAACTCAAGACTGCTGCTGGTGAGGATGCGCTTCTTGAGACGAGAAAATTCGTGCCACAATTAACGAATCTGTCCGATATGCTCGACCAATTTAAAGAACTCATTAAAGGTGTAGAGCAAAAAAAGGATATGCTAGAACCCTTCAAGGCCATTTTTGACAAAACCAACAAGTTTGAGATACTTTTTAAAAATATCACGGAACTTGGTATTTTGCAAAACCATGAAGGGCGGGAATTTGTTCGAAACACTTTAACAGATTTACAAAAGCTGTTTTTCAATAAACCTCTGAAGGAAAATATGTACCAGGAGATTATTAATAAGGTACAAACCCTTGAAGATTTTATCCTCGGTAAAGGCAAGGAGTCCCCTGAAAAGGGAAATGTCCCGCAATCCCCCATCTTAAAGTTGTATCAGAGTCCCATTTTCATGACTATTATAGACATAAAAATGGGCATTCAGAATATTCTGGAAAAGGAGTCTCAGATTCAAAAGATCGATACCTTTAAAAATGAAACGAACTTCTTCTCGTATAGCGGATACGAGCTGGATGGCCTTATGGCGCGGATCGTAAAGCTCCACGAAAAATTGAAAGATGCCTGTTATTACAAAAATATCTCAGAATTTGAAACCATAGAAAAAAGACTCGACCAACTGATCGAAGAAGGAAAGGGCATTGATACCTTACTCTCCCTTCAAACCAGAGGCGCCGATGTTAAGGTATCGAAAGAACCGGATATACATATTGACTACTTAAAGAACTCACAACTCACGAGAAGGAATCTGGAAAAGGCAATCCTTCTGCTGCAAAACCAAATTGTACAAATGAACGGTTTTATGCACGCAATTGAGAATGCGCTTCATCAACACTTCCTCGTTAGCTCTGGCGTGGCAACGAGCGTCCTTTTTGACCAAATAACCTATTTGCTGAGCAATATAGACGTTCGGTTGCTCGACATGACTAAACTAACGGAAAACATGTTTAATGAAAGTGTGGATACGATATTCCACTATCAGGCTGGTGAGGTATTTATTGAACCCAAAAAGGCAGATATGGAACATTTACTAAAAGAGATTGAGAAGAAAACAGTCGTCAGGGTGTATCAAAATAAAGAAACTGTTCCATCTCACGTGTGTTGTCGTTGACATGCATGAATATTTTATACGAAAGACTTCCATTGCCTGACCTTAC
>JAXMAC010000024.1:12400-20034 GCA_046350595.1 Candidatus Brocadiaceae bacterium
TTGCGGCAAGCCTGGATGGACATCCTGTCTCCGGGCGAATTCTATTCAATACATATTCAGATGAGGATGGCGGAAAATTAGTTTACGAATTCACGGGTGGTGGCCGGGAGTTAGTTATAGACCTGAAACGTGGAAATTCGACGAGGGTACAACGGCTTATTTTTAAACGGAAATAATGCGCAGATAAAAAAATTCCCTGAGGACGTAATCCCCAGGGAATTTTTCAGGTAATACTTCGGGGTGCTTATGCAGTCTTTATATCCATTCTTCAGAAAGGATATTACCTTCGAGACCGACGACTACCTGCTTGACAGGAATCTTTCGGGACGCCTTTTCAGCCCCTTCCTTAGCAATCTGCGCCAATCCAAAGCAACAGGGCACCTGCATAATGATAACGGTCAATGTGTTAATTTTTGCATCGTCAATGAGTGACTTGATCTTCTCGGTATAAACTTCCTGGTCTGAATCAAGCTTCGGACATGCTATACCAATGCTTTTCCCTTTAAGGTAATCCTTATGGAAATCTCCCAGCGCAAATGCCGTACAATCTGCCGCCAACAATACATCTTTCCCCTGGAAGTATGGCGCCATGGGTGATATCAGATGCATTTGTATTGGCCACTGCCGCAATTGAGAAGGGCGTTTTCCCGCATCGCTGCCTTCGTTAACCTTTTCGCTAAAATCTATTGTTCTTGAACCTGGACATCCGCTCATTTTGTAATCTCCTGTAAAAATTTTTCTTCTAAATCTTTAATAAATTTTTCATATTTTCTCGGCAATTCATCTCCAACAGAGGCGTCTGCCTCATTACACTTACGGAACATTTCACCAACCTGCGCATCAGATAACTGACGATCTATCCACGGATAAAGGATTTCATCTTCCTTCTTAATATGCTGGGTTAATAAATCCCGGTATGCAAAAAGATGTTCCTTGATCTGAGCCTTATTGCCTTTTTCGGCGCCCTCAACAACTTGTCTGATATGGCCTCTTCCCGTATCATGATCTTTAAACATGACCTGAATAATTTCCGCCTTATCATCGACGTATTTAAATAAAATATCCTCTTCCTTCATGTGATGATATTTGTCCGCATAGGTACGAATAAAATCCACACATTTTAAAACCAAATCTTTATCAACCTTGATACTGGTTTCAACATATTCGACAATCATGGGAATCAAAGCAAGAAGCCGTTTAATCAATACATGCTCGTCAACAAGCTTCCTGACAGGTGGCGAATACGTGATTTTCTTTGGCTCGGACTTCTTTGACAAATCCACTTTGGGCGGCGGAACATTCCTGTTTGGATAGATGGCCTTTTCAATCCTGTACATTAAGGTTGCTTCCCGTTGCGGATCAAGATTGTGGATACCTACAACATCCTTAAGAAGACAGGTCCCGACAGAACAGGGGGTACAACCGATGCCATATTCTTCCAGGATACGCCCTACCTCCGGACATTCGTCAATAATCTTTTTTATCTCTTTGTTTAAAACATTGTTCAAAAACATCCTCCTCTTAATTTAATCATTGAGTAAGAACTAAATTAACATCGTATTTACTTTAAAATTATAGCGAACAAATACAAATTATGTCAAGTTATAATCTTTGTCTTATCTCATGATCTGCAGAAACGCCCTGAGCAATACCTGAAGTGACACCGAGCGTAGCTACGCCGCACCAAATCGCCTTATGAAAACTGGATTAAATAAAAAATTAATAACAATTAACACTTGAAAATATATTCAGCAGTTGTATAATTCTACGTAAATTAATCAACGTATGGAAGTGTGGTGCTATGAAAGATTTATTAAGAAAATTGAATCAAGTGAAAATAAAAAGTATGGTTATGCGAATCAATAATGGTTGGTTCAGGCATCCAATGGGGATGTCTGCCACTATTCTACAATGGTTTGCACTTGACCTTGAGCCTCCGTCGTGTGGCCGGGTTCTGTGTAATACCGCATTAGGAGAAAAACCATTTTACAACTTATAGAACCGAGCATATCGGAAATAACAGGCCAACGTAGTATCGGTATCGAAGAAAAATGTAAATGTTATGGTTTGCATCGGCTAAAAATTGAGGACAAAAAACTATTTGACGGGTATCTCAAGGAAGAGAATGTAAGTTTATGTGATTATTCTTTTGCGAACAATTTTATCTGGAAAGGATCAATGGAGTTATTATGGAAGATTATTAATTCCAATTTTTGCCTCTTTGGAGTGACGTCCAAAGGCATGTGTATGATGCTCCCCCCTTTAGGAAAAAACAATATTCAATCAACCCTGAATGAATGTTTTTCCATCATGAGCGAGATGAATCACAGCAATGGCTCTGAATCTTACGTCAACTATGTTTACGAAGGCTTTTTGAAATATTTCGACAATAGTTCCTACCGCATAATCGAGGGTTATCCCGATTACATTTACAAGACATCCGACCTTATTAAACTTGCCGGCAGAAAATACGAAAAGAAGAGAAATGAGATAAATTTCTTTAAAAAGCATTACCCGGCATCGTATGAAAGGTTTTACTCCAAACATATTGCCGATGCCCTCCTCATGGTCGATCAATGGAAGAAAGAGAAAATCCAGGAATCGAATCTTTCAAACCACCATGAATCCCACTATCAATACGGCCTTATCCATGAAGCGGAGGCCGCAAAATGCGCCATTATCTTTTCCGAAGAGTTGGGATTATTCGGGGCGAATGTTATGATTCATGGTAAAATTGAAGGCATTACGCTGGGAGAGCGGGTTACGCCAAATACCGGTTCTGTTTTAATAGAAAAAACAAACAATAATTTTCATGGCATGCCGCAGGTTATTTACCAGCAATTTTGCGCCAGCGATTTTCATGACGTTGAGTACATCAATGCCGGTGAGGACTGGGGTATTGAAGGGCTGCGAAGGGCAAAGATGTCGTACCATCCCTGTATGATGGCAAGGAAATTTCTCATTTATGAAAGATCATGATATTATGAAATCTACTATCAAAAACAACAAATTTCAGGCACGAAAGAACCAGTAAATTTCAATGTGATAAATTATAACCGGGCAAACCTCTTGGACCTTTTTGCTATTGAGCAACTGGAAAAGGATTGTTTCCCTACAGAGGCGTTCAGTCGGCGTCTGATAAAAAACTTATTAGTTAGCGCCAATACCGTTATTTATAAGGCAACAGAGCCAACAGGGAAAATTATTGGCAATATCGTCGGTACTACAAAAAAGGAAAATAGCTCGTCCGTGGGCAGGATATTTTCCTTATGCGTTCTTGCCGGACATCGCAAAAGCGGCGTTGCCACCCGCCTTGTTCAACTCATGGAAAAAGAGTTTTGCTTGCGGAACATCAGGAGAATCAGGCTGGAAGTGAGCACGTTCAACAACGTAGCTCGGGTGTTTTACGAGCGGCTGGGATATCAAATGACGTCCGATATTTTTCCTCATTTTTACCGTGACGGCACAGACGCCTGCGTCATGGTCAAGAAACTCCTTCTGCTATGAATGCTTTTGCGCCCAGCGTAAATGCAAGGTGTCGCGCTTGTAGTGATGGAGCATCTGTACCTTATTTTCCGGGAAGCCGAGGAAGTTGCTGAAGTAAAAGAGGAATACCAGCAGGGTGTCTATCTTAATGATAAAAAATCCCTTTACTACCATAAGTGGCGCAACCTGCGCCGTATAGTGAAGAAGGTATTCCCATGCCAGCACAATGCCCAGTCCGGGCACGCCAACAATGGATAGAGCAGCTATGAACAGCAATAAATTTGCAAGGGTAGACCGGGAAAGTCCTGCGGTATAACTTGAATAATTTCCGCTGCCACGTGTATAATTGTATACTGAGTAAAAGGCAAACCACGCAAAGACAACAGCAAGGACAGGCACTGCAATCCAGTAAAGCTCGTCAGATGCGCTCTGATGCTTCAGCAGGAGCAGGATATGTTCTATTCCAATCGTGGCTGCAGAGCACGTGAGGGTCACAAAGAACATCCCCACTTTCCTGATGTTGCAGAAGGTTAGCATGCTGAAACCAAGCGCCAGCGCCAGCAGTATTTCATCTTTGGCGTTAAAGTATTTCCAGTTGATAATGAAGGCCGTAATGGCATCTCCACTGGCGGTAGCGGCAGATTCCACCTTAAAAGTATTTCTGTCAAGAAGGAACATTACTACGCTAAAGGCTGACCAACCAGCAGCAACGACGCAGGCGAAACGCCTTGCCGCTTTCCCGTCGAAGCGGAGAAATTTTAAACCAAGAAACCCGTCAATAAAGTCAAATGTCCGCAGGAAAAAGCCAAACTCATTGATTGAGAGCGCATAGAGCCAGTTTCTAAACCTCTCAGGAAGTAGCGTATTAAAGTGTCTTCCGGTGTTTGTTATCTTGGGCAACCGTGTCTCCATGGTATGATAAAAATGCAGCAATGACGGGGTACGCAAGAACTCAAATGTGCGATATATGCCGTGTGATACCACGTGTATCAATGCCAGTGTCCGTAATCCGAAGAATATTTCGATGTATATAATGGCTAACTGTGTCATGGTGGCATACGCAATGGTATTTTTGGCATCGGCATGCTGCCTGCTCATGTGGGTCGTAATGAAGGCCGAAAATGCGCAAATGGCAACGGCGGCGGCAATGGCATTTGCCGGATGTGAAATTGTCCACACTTCGGGCCAATACGCCGGAAGAGACCACTCACGGGGCCAGAAGCGCAAGAGGAGAAAAATGGGGATGTGCGTTGATAATGAACCGTAGAAAGCCGCACTGGACGGCGTGGGTCCCTCCATCGCCCGGGGCAGCCACGTCCATGGAAAAATACCCGACTTAAAGAAGCATGCTATAATCAACAACACCATTGCCCATGCGTAACCGTGCTCCTCAATCAACGCCAGATGAGTCATGTCTTCAATGTGGAAGAAGAGGAGCAGTGATATGAGGGCGAGCAGGAAGATATCTCCAGTCTCGTAAATAAACAGCACCCGCATAGCGTTTTTAAGCGGATTAGGACGGTGTTCATAAAAGGCAATCAGAAGCACCGAGGAAAACCCAAGAAGCTCCCATCCCATAAAGAAAAAGGTGGAGCCTGAACTGAGAACGATAAGTTTTATAGACAGATGGAAAATGAAATAGAGTGAGAAGAACTTATGATAGTATGCATCACGATGCAGATAAAATAGAGAAAAGTGGCCTATCGTTGCAATGATTGTTGTCGTGAATGCCAGAAATACGAACGTAAGCGTGTTCCAATGCACAATGAATGGCCAACCAAGGAAGCAGAAGGATTTAATCTCTACCGTAACATCAGTAAACCCCAAAAAAAACAAGGCAACTACGACGTGGATAAAATCGCTAACGTTTCCCCACTGTACCACCTTACGAATCCAATACTCGTCGTGCTCCTTCTTTCTGATAAAATTATGGATATTGACAAAAAATATCTTGGTTATCGGAAACAGTGTGAAATAATAGACGAGGTAGGTAATCAGAGATTTTTCATCCACGCTGTGCTCCTAGGTAATTTGTCCAAACAAGAGATGGTCCTGTTCAAGAAAAAACCGTGTATCTTCACTCTCGTATACAGGAACACCTGTCGTTTCGTCAAACGGTACGAAACTGCCATCCTTTCCCCCTTTCCATAAGAATATCTTTTCCTGATCCTGATCGTGAACTGCAAGGGTAATCCAGTTGTGTTTCACGAGGCACTGAAAGTGTCCGGGTTGGGCGGTATATCCGAATGCCTCACCGAGGATGGTTTCCATTATCTCCAGCTTGCAACAAACGAGAAGTATCAGCCTGACAGGCTCGTGTACCTCAACCATCTGCCAGGGCAGTCCCAGCTGCAGGTCGCTGAGATGGCCGTTCATTACCCCCAACAGCGAGGTAATGTTATGAGGCAGTTTGGTGCCGCAACCGTAATGCTCGTTATCAATGAAACTAAAATAATACTCAAGGTTAATTCCTGCGCATACTGGCCCAACCGCTCCGAGTATATTTCTCAGGGATTTCCCGGCATGATCTGCCTTATAATTATAGGAAATCAAAAAGGCTCGCCTGTCCAGGAAAAGGTTTCTCGTCAGATACCTCGGACCTACGATGGCAATTGCATTGGTGCAGTGACCGTATTCGGGTCTCGGCTGGGTAAAATCCATTGCCCGCCCGTGGGCATAATCAGCGAATGCCTTTTCTGATAGATCCGTTTTGACCTCGTCAAAGCGCCTGCATCGCTCTTTTGCATCCAGCGCAGCCGCACGACGAATGGTATCGATATATTTTTGCAGGCGTGGCTCTATAGGGTTAGGAAGATCGAAAAGGAGGACGTCGTCACTACATGTGTTGTGATATCCACCGATGAACCTTGTTGAATCCGGGACGATAACGCCGTTTTTGGCCAGCCCCGCACGCACTTCTGGTTCGTTGCAAATAGTCGCAAAAAGGCGTCCGTTCGGCGCGCCGCGCCCCCCGGCGCAAGCCCCGCAGTCGTGGGCGGCTTCATGGGGATTGTTAAGGCTGCTGGAGCCATGTCCCAGGATAAGTACATAGGGCGAGAAGTTGTCCGTCAGCCCTGCGCCTTTGAGTATTGCCGTAGCGCGGGCAATGCGGCCTTCCAGGTCCCATCCGTTTTCGTTTTCATGAGTTTCCTTTTTATAAATCAATTGTGTTTTGGGTTCGTGGGCGGCCAGATAGCGTCGCAGCTTGGAGCTATACTTGGGAAAAAGGATGTCCATGATATACGGCAGGAGATTAACAAGACCGCTGAAAATCGTGTGAACAAAGCTTCCGAAGAGGGTTTTGGATGCCTGTGTAACCGCCCACTGCACCCTCCCGTAGAACTGGAGTTTTTTGGGCATTGCATCTTCAGGTTTTACTGCCTTTTCGTAAACTTGCACGGATGGCGTTACCAAAGGATGGGGACACATCTTGCGGTAGTGCTTCTCAGGCGCGGCCTTAAATCTCATGTCAAGACCAAAATGCCCTGCTGCGCCGAGTGTTTCTGCGCCCTGGTCTATCTGCTCCAGGTGGCGGCGGAAAGACTCCTCACGGTCGTCAATGCAGGTAAGGACTTGATAATTCGGAAGCTTGTACTTCGGTTTCGCCACGATAGCGCACTGTCTGTATGCTGCAAGGAACTGATTGTAGAAGGTATCCTCATAGGCGCGCTGCCAAATCTCCAGGCGATTTTCGTCGGTAAACTGGGCGACCTCTTTGGGAAATGTTGCGTTATTTTTGACGCCCAGTGCGTTCACGATGGCGGTGACGAAATACGGGTCATACAACGGTTCCGGCTTATAGACGGGTATTTTCAGCGTCGGTATCACGCGGATGGATTCGATGGCTGCCAACTCCAGGACGAGGATGACGGTAACGACCTCATCAAACACAGCTTTTACATAATGCTTTGGAACCCATTCCCCCGTGGTTTCCAGCGCTTTTATGGTGCCTACCCACCCCTTATAACGATAGAGGGTGCGGAACATATAATCATCAAGGTGTTCATCGGGAATGTCCAGCACTTGAAGCACAAACGCTGTGGTATCGCTGCACTGGTATTGCCCCACCAATGCGATGATTCGTTTTAGGGTTTTTAGAAATTTCGTGCTTAAGAAACCGCTTTTCGAGTAAATATCACAAAAGCAAT
>JAXMAC010000024.1:20134-22271 GCA_046350595.1 Candidatus Brocadiaceae bacterium
CCAAACAGGAGTTCAGGTTGAAGAGCAAGCTGATGGCGTTCTATATATTCCCTGATATTCTTGAGAAGGACTTCCGCCGAAATGCGTCCCCGTTCAAACGCCAGGTGAAACTCTCCTTCGGACATAAAGGCCTTTGCGCCATATAAACACCCCGCTTGTTTAACGCCTTCAAAGAAGTCGTATGACTCGAAGTGGTGAAGGGTGTTGTGATGAACAAAGAAGGGAAGCGGGCCCTGATCCGGCATCAGGTGCTTTGCGTGTTCGATTGCATGATTAATCTTGTCAGACATTATGCTTAACTTACGAGAGAAAAAATATCAGGATTCATGATAATGAATTTCAAACTTATGAAAAAAGTGTGAATCGTTTATTGTATAATAATATGCATCAAGCTAAATCCCATTTATTGTATATGAATAAATTTAAAATGCAAGAATTATTTTAAAACTTGTAATTGTTTTTTATTTCTGTTATAATAATTAGTTAATCGTGGGGAACATCATCAGAATAATAAATCCTGAATGCTGATGATTGCTTACCATAGCGTAGTGTCCAAAATTTGTTGAAATAGCTATTTTTAGATCCGATACCTTGAAATACGTTTATCTGTCTCAATTAGCCATTATCCATCTTTGTTTGAGCCGAAAGCATCGCTTGCCGCTATGACGAAACCGCACGATTCTTCTTTCGATGAGCATGCCGTGCTCCATGATCTAAAGCACTATTTACCGGCGCAAGCTCCTTTAAAAGACTTTATTCATCACAATACACTGCACGCATTTCAAAATCTGAAGTTCCACGATGGCGCCAGCCGCGCTTCGGAAATTTTTGGTTATAGCGTTAGCCTCTCCCTTGACGAATATCGTTCCCTCTACAAATCGGGCCGCATCCGGGAAGATGTGCTCGAAAAAGTGATTGCTGAACGAAAGGGTCCTGCCCTTGTAAAAGAATGGAAGGAGTATGCGGTTTCCAAACAATACGGCGAACTCCCGTCGCCCCGGATAGGCTCCCTGCGCGCCAACTGGAAAAGGCATTACAAGTTAGACATGGATTCGATGGTGCATCCGCTGCTCTTTCGTATCCTTTGCAGTTACCTGGACCAGGGTATTTCGATATGGGGCTTTCCCGTCTGGCATAAGGGTTTTCTTGCCTCCATCAGGGAAATGGAGCAAAAAAGTTTCACCAGTTTTTTCAAAACAGAATGGCCCAGAAGGCTTTTACTGAAAAGTGAATGTAAAATCGGCGCCCTGCTGGATATCCTGGTTGGCGATGAATCGCTCTACAAGCAATACTTGTTTGACCAGCAGTTTGCCCATCAGGGATGGTCGGGAATGGTTTCCACGGTAGAAGACGTGCCGCAAACCCTACTGGACCGAAGGCAAATTACCATCCGTGAACTGATTGTGTTTGAACTCCTGCTGGAAATAGATGTGCTCGATCTTCGCTTTGGCAAGAACTGGAAGCCTCTCGGCAAATGTCTTACGGAAAAACCCGTTGACCTCTTCGCAGAGATTCCTCTGCGGGAAGCGCATGAAATCAGACAAATCTGGCAGGATGCGTTTGAATGGAGCTATTATAATGATGTCCTTTCAGGCATCATTGCAAAAAAACAGGAAAAAAAGAAGGCGGATCGTGCCAGTTTTCAGGCGATTTTTTGCATTGACGACCGGGAGTGTTCGTTCCGCCGCTACATTGAAAAAATTGATCCCGACTGTGAAACCTTTGCGGCGGCCGGATTCTTCAGCGTGGAGTTTTTCTACCAGCCTGAGGGCGGAAAGTTTTATACGAAGTTGTGTCCATGGCCCGTGACACCCAAACATTTAATCAAGCAGATCGAGAGCAAAAGCGAACGCAAGAAGGACGTGCATTTCTCCAAATATGCCCATTCCTTTTTTGGCGGTGCGCTGATTGCTCATACAATCGGGTTCTGGTCGGCGGTTCGTTTATTTTTCAACATTTTCAGGCCAACCATGGGACCTGCTGCGGCGTACTCCTTTCGCCATATGGACAAGTTTTCAAAGCTCACGATTGAAAATACCCATCCGACTCATAAGGAAAATGGCCTGCAAATAGGGTACACCTTCGAGGAGATGGCAAACCGCGCGGAAGGACTTCTGAAAAGCATCGGACTGGTGAA
>JAXMAC010000024.1:22371-35765 GCA_046350595.1 Candidatus Brocadiaceae bacterium
TTTGAAAAGGCGCTTGACCTTAATGCCAAAGAACGTTCGAGAAGGTTTGTTTCCATTAACACAAAAAAACGGCCGGAGGTCATCCATAAAAAAGTTAAATTACGGTCAGTATCTCTATTCGAGCCGCGTCCTGAATTAAACCACGCCACGAACGCCCTGTGCGTCGTTGGCAGAAGGTCGCTGACCTCGCGCCTGTTTTTAGACCGAAGGTCCTTTTTTAATTCTTTTGATTACCGGGTTGATCCGGAGGGAAAATATCTGCTGAATATTTTAAATGCCGTGGCCCCCGTGTGCGGCGGCATCAACCTTGAATATTTTTTTTCACGGGTGGACAATCAGAAATTGGGCGCAGGGACAAAACTTCCCCACAATGTCATGGGATTGTTTGGTGTCGCCAATGGCGCAGACGGGGATTTGAGGCCGGGACTTCCCAGCCAGATGATTGAGGTGCATGATCCCGTCCGACTCCTGGTCATCGTAGAGCATTTTCCAGATGTGGTGCTGAAGACGATTCAAACATCGGCGGCAACCTATGAATGGTTTATCAACGAATGGGTGCACCTTGTTGCAATCAATCCGGAAACACAGGAGCTTTTCCGTTTTAAGGACGGGGCTTTTATTCCGTACAAGCCACTCAAACAAACAATCGAGACGGTTTCAGATATTACGCCTCTGATAGAAACAAATATAGATAATTTACCCGTTTATTTATTACCATAAGTTTTGTGTGCGTTTTTACAAAACAATGTTTTTACCACAATCAACAATGGACGAAAGGAGTGTGCATGTCAAAACCCGACTCTTGCCTTTACCTAACGGAGATAAGGCTAACCTGTCTGGTGTTCTCTGCCACTAATCTTGTCCGGGATGATTTCCACGGAGAATGGAACTATGCAGTCGCTCCAAATCCTGAATAAAGGTCTGTGCTATGTATTTATGATACCCAGAGCAGACATCATGACGTTTTTTCTTCTTTTTTTTGTTCTGCTTCCGGCATTAGGATTTCTGATAAGTCTGCTGATTCCGGCAAAAAGTGAAAATATTATTTCCTCTGTAGCCTTTACCACCGTAGGATTTCATTTGCTGACCGCCGTTGGATTCATGGTGTTTTGGCTTTTGCAACATCATCCTGCCTTGAACCTGGATAGCTTTGCCGTCTACCAAACGCCCCACTATTCGTTTTTTATTAGTTTTTATTTTGATAAAACCACAGCCTTCTATCTGATGGTAGGCGCTATCATCCTTTTCCAGGTAACCGTTTACAGCCGCTATTATTTGCATCGTGAAGAAGGCTATAAACGTTTCTTCAATACGGTTCTTTTGTTTTACGTGGGATACAACATTATCATTTTCTCCGGCAATATGGAAACACTCTTTATCGGGTGGGAAATACTGGGTATTTCTTCCTTTTTGCTGATTGCATTTTACCGTGACCGCTATTTACCCGCAAAAAATGCCGTAAAAGTAGTTTCCGTTTACCGGCTCGGCGACGTAGGGTTGATACTGGCCATGTGGCTGAGCCATCACCTGTGGCACGGGAATGTAACTTTTTTGCAGTTAAACAATCATGAATTGGTGAGCTCGCAACTTCAGGCGAACACACTTATGGGCATATTTGTCTCCCTGATGATATTAATGTCTGCGACAGCAAAATCGGCGCAATTGCCGGTTACATCGTGGCTGCCGCGTGCAATGGAAGGACCAACTCCCTCAAGCGCAGTTTTTTACGGCAGTCTGTCCGTTCACATGGGTCTCTTTATACTGTTGCGTACGTTTCCATTTTGGGAGCATCAGTTGCCTGTTCGGATTGTTATCATCATACTTGGATTAGCGACCAGTATCGTTGCCACAGGAATTGCGCGGGTACAGTCAGCGATAAAAGGTCAGATTGCCTATGCTTCCGCAGCACAAATCGGGATTATGTTTATTGAAGTAGCAGCCGGTCTCGATGAGGTTGCCCTGATTCACTTTGCAGGAAATGCCTTCCTGAGAACCTACCAGCTTTTGGTTTCTCCTTCGGTGGTGAGTTACCTGATACGGGAGCAGTTCTACAACTTCGAACCCCGCGAACACACCTTTGAAGATTCTCTTCCCAAAAAAATTGAGTACACCATTTATATGTTGTGTCTGAAAGAGTGGAATCTTGACTCCCTGATGTACCGTTATCTGTGGAATCCGTTAAAGTTGTTAGGGAAAAGGATGGATTTTTTTACCCTGAACCGGCTTATTTATATGGGTATTCCGGCGTATTTTGCAGGTGTATCGCTTGTTTACTACCGGGAATTGCTTCCTGAACCTGTTAAAGAATATCTCCCCTATTTGTTTTCTTCCATTGCCCTCATGATGGTGTTGAAATCATTCGCCGAAAGAAAAATGGCGCGCGTGAGCTGGATGCTGGTGATGATGCATCACTTTTGGATTGCGCTGGCGATTTCAATGAATGAACAGTTCTATTTCAACGAGGATCGTCTTTATTTAAGCGGTATTGTCGTGTCAGGAATACTGGGGTTCCTTTGCCTCCGGTGGCTGCGTTTACACGAAGGCAGTATTGATATGGATCAGTTTCACGGTCATTCGTACTGCCACCCGAAATTTGCCCTTCTTTTTTTACTGGCCTGTCTTGGGGTATCGGGCTTTCCTATCTCGCCAACTTATGTGGGGGAAGACCTGATCTTTACTCACATTCGTGATGACCAGATCGTATTGGCTGTGATTGTTTCGCTGTGTTATGTCATTGACGGACTTTCCATTATCCGGATTTACGCGCGCGTCTTCCTCGGTCCGCATTCAAAATCAGTTTATGAAATGGCATACCGGTCGTCGTAACCATTCGACCGCGTCAGTTGGTTTTTACTGAAGCAGGAGTAAATGTTATTAGTTGTAAATAACGAAGATTTTGTTATAACCTAAGGATAACCAGTGCTATGGTTGAATACCTGTTTATTGTGTCTTTAGTTTTGCATCTTGCGGGTGGCCTGTTTGCCTTATGTTTGTTCAAATGGCAAGGGGCCGGAAATTTCATTTCTCTTGTTTTTGCGGCCATTGCCTCCTGTTTTAGTATTGCAACTTCGGTAATCCTGCTTTCCACCGGCGCAACGGTGCGCCTTGATTTCTCAATCTATCACGCCATTATCAAATATAATTTTTTATTGGACCCCGTTTCCGCGTATTTTGTTCTCACCATATCTACCATTAGTTTTGTAGCTGCTATTTACTCAATAGGTTATACACGGTTATACATTAACAAACGTGATACCCGGTTTTTGGGCTTTCTCTATAATCTATTCCTTGTCTCAATGCTCCTTGTGGTTACTGCTAACAATGCGTTAGTATTTATGATTGTGTGGGAGCTGATGACCATAGTATCTTTCTTCCTTGTGATTTATGAGTATGAGAATCCTGCCAATATGAAGGCAGGTTTTACTTATATTATCATGGCGCATGTTGGCTCGGCGCTTCTTGTCATTGCTTTTTTCATAATGTTTGCTCATGCAGGGACGTGGGACTTCGGCTTTGATGATTTCAGAAAGGTCGGCAGTCACATGCCGATGATATACAAAAACATTGTATTCTTTTTGGTAATTATTGGTTTTGGCATTAAGGCAGGCATTTTCCCGTTACATCTTTGGCTCCCCATGGCGCATCCTGCCGCTCCCGGCAATGTTTCGATGGTTATGTCCGGCGTGATGATTAAAACGGCTATCTATGGGTTTATACGATTTTATTTTGAATTTTTAGCGCCCTGTCCGCCATGGTGGGGAGTTGTGATCCTCATTATTGGCGCTTCTTCTGCTATATTGGGTATACTTTACGCCTTAGTGGAAAAAGATATAAAGACATTGCTTGCATACAGTAGCATAGAAAATAACGGCATTATTATCATTTGTATTGGATTGTCAATGATTTTTAAGTCTTACAATTTGATGGCATTGTCTTCTCTGTCAATGATTGCAGGTCTTTATCACTTAGTTAACCATGCAGCGTTTAAAAGTTTGCTCTTTGGTTGTGCGGGGAATATTTATTATTCGACACATACAAGAAATATTGAGGAGCTCGGTGGATTAATAAAGAGGATGCAGATCACAGCGCCGCTATTCCTTGTCGGCGCATTGTCCATTTCCGCCATACCACCTTTGAATGGCTTTATGAGCGAGTGGTTTGTATTCCAGTCGTTGTTAAATGGTTTTAGTATGCCATCAGTTATCATAAAAATAATAACTATTATATGCGGCGCTGTTGTTGCTTTGACGGGGGCATTGGTTGCAACCTGCTTTATCAAGGCGTTTGGGGTTTCATTCCTCGCAATGCCGCGCACGGAACATGCTCAGCGTGCCAAAGAAGTGCCTGTTGTTATGTATGTTAGCATGGGGCTTTTAGCTGCTTTGTGTGTGCTTATGGGTCTTTTCCCTGCAAAAATTATGATGACTGTTAATCATGTAAATACCCATGTCCTTGGTATTGATATTGTGAATTCGCTTACTTCTTCCGATTGGTTGCAAATGAAGATTGTTCGTACCAATTTTACGGAACTATCGCCGAAAAGCGCTACAGTTTTTGGCTTAATTCTTTTCGGAATAACATTTGGGGCGCTGACCTTGATAAGACCAGGGTTTGTAAGGAAATTTTATGAAACCTGGACGTGTGGCAGGTCGCCAGAGCCCAGACTGGAATACACGGCAACCGCCTTTACAAGACCTTTTAAAACTATCTTTGCTAACTTATATAGGCCGCGGCGTGAAGTTAGCACGGTATATACGGTGCCTAAATTCTTTGTTAAGTCCATCTCCTATGTTAGCGAGGCATCACCAATATTTGAAAAGTATTTTTACAGTCCTGTTTCCCGGTTTGTTTTGGATATATCCACCAAGGTAAGGTGGGTACATACAGGCAGTATTCATATTTACCTTACCTATATCTTTATAACTTTAATAATTTTGATTATATTTGTCGGAAAATGATGCATTAATAAGGATCTGCTCTTGACTTCAAATATTATTCTTCCTATTCTCCAGCTTGTTGTTATCGTGGGATTTTCACCTCTTGTAAAGGGGTTTATTAACAAAATTGAGGCACGGTTACAATGCCGAAGAGGCGCCAGCATTTTTCAGCCTTACTATAATCTGGTGAAATTGCTCCGGAAAGATGCTGTCGTTTCAGAAACGTCCTCCTGGATTTTTAGAGCAACGCCATACATAACGTTTGTTTCGATTTTAATAATCTCATTGCTCGTGCCTGTCTTGTCCGCTCAAGTACCGCTGAATTTTACCGGCGACATAATACTTATCATATATTTATTTGCGCTGGCAAGGTTTTTTCTTGTTTTAACTTCACTTGATACCGGTAGTGCATTTGGAGGCATGGGCGGAAGCAGGGAAATGATGGTATCTTCCATGGCGGAACCCGCCATGATACTGTCGATATTTACCGTTGCCTTAACAGTCGGTTCTACCAATTTAAGTACGATAACAAACACACTGCTTAATGACAGCATTCTCCTGCTGAACCCGTCGCTTCTCCTGGCTTTTGCCGCGCTCGGCGTTGTTATTATCGCAGAAGCAGGCAGAATTCCTGTTGACAATCCGTATACTCATCTTGAATTGACAATGATTCACGAAGGTATGCTCCTTGAGTTTTCCGGGCGCTATTTGGCGTTGGCAGAGTGGGCATCCTCGATGAAGTTGCTTGTGTTATTAACGATACTGGTTAACACATTCTTCCCCTGGGGTATTGCAGACGGCCTTACCTTTCCTGGTTTATTAATAGCAGTTGCCCTTTATGTTGTTAAAATTGGCTTTTTTGCCTTTTTGATTGTTATCGTAGAAATGTCTTTTGCAAAGCTCAGGTTGTTTCGAATCCCAAACCTTTTAGGCACGGCATTTATTTTATCTATTCTGGCTATTATATCGCTGTATGTAGTAAGGTAATAAAAAATGACGCAACAGATTATTGTAAATTCCAGGACGATTGACATCCTGGCAGTTTTGATGCTTATAACTACAATCATACTCATCGGCACGAGTAGATTAAAGACTTGTATCTGGGTTTATGCCTTTCGATCTTTTGCCTTAACATTGGTGAGTGGTTTGATTGCCTATTTTTCCGGTATCCATCATATCTATATTACGACTGTCATCTCATTGGCGCTCAAAGTAATTATTATCCCTGGTTTTCTCTTCTATATAGTCAGAAAAATTAATATCAAAAAAGAGCAAGAGTCTTATATTAACTATACGTTATCTCTTTTACTTGCTTGCGGTATAATCCTTATTGCCTTTTATTCGACGCAAAACATCATTCAGTTTGAAAATAACTTTATGCGGCACTGCTTACCCATTGCGCTTTCCATTACCCTCCTTGGCTTCTACGTCATGATAAGCAGAAAGCAGGCCATTACCCAGATACTTGGACTTATCACTATGGAAGACGGAATGTTTTTTGCTGCATTGTCTACCTCTTATGGTATGCCGCTCATTGTAGAATTAGGGTTGTTTTTTGATATCTTAGTGAGCGTGATTATTATGGGAATCTATGTATATAGAATCAAGGAATCCTTCGACAGCATTGATACAGACTTCTTAAAGGAACTTAAGGAATAGATGTTAATATTACTTCTTGTAATTATACCGGTAATAACTGCTACAGTATGTGTTTTTATAAGAAAACACAACATTTCCAAGTATATAAGCATTGCGGGTAGTTTTATAGTTTTACTTTATAATATATATCTCAACTATAATATATACACCTATCATTCAATTCAGGGATTTAATAATTTCTTTTATGTAGATGCATTAAGCATTCTCACGACGCAGATTGTAACCATAGTAGCATTCGCGGCAGCCCTGTATTCGGCAGGATATATGGAGGAAGAACTCCACGATGGTGTAATATCAGAAAAGAAGCTGCAATGGTATTATTTCCTCTTTCATATGTTTATTTTTACCATGTTGCTCGTCTGCGTGATAAACAACCTGGGCGTTATGTGGGTTGCCATTGAGGGTACTACGCTGGCAACGACGTTCTTGGTGGGTTTTTACAATAAAAAGCAACATCAGGAGGCAGCGTGGAAATATATAATACTTTGTTCTGTCGGCATTACGTTAGCTCTCTTTGGCGTTATATTAACCTATCATTCAGCGAAAGTTGTGCTTGGTGAAATCGGATATGCATTGAACTGGTCTGATTTACGAGCTGTGGCTGATAAATTCGAACCACGTTTAATGAAGCTTGCGTTTCTTTTTGTTCTGGTGGGATATGGAACAAAAGCTGGTTTGGCGCCGATGCATACATGGCTTCCTGATGCGCATAGCCAGGCGCCCTCTCCTATAAGCGCCTTGTTTTCCGGTGTGTTAATCAATTGTTCAATGTATGGTATTGTCCGATACCATATCCTTACCTCTAAATGTGTTGGAATCGGGTACTCGTCTACCCTGTTGATGATTTTTGGGCTTATTTCCGTCATCGTTTCAATACCGTTTATTCTTATACAAAAGGATTACAAGCGGCTGTTGGCCTTTAGCAGTATAGAGCATATCGGGTTTGTTGCTCTTGGAATAGGTTTTGGCGGTATGTATAGTGTTTATGGCGCGGAACTGCATACATTTAATCATGCCGTAGCAAAGTCACTTTTATTTTTCTGTGCAGGAAACATATTCTTAAAATACAAAACTACAGAAATGGAAAATGTAAAAGGCGTCATAAAAACTCTTCCGGTTACAGGGACTATCCTGGCAATAGGGGTTTTTGCCATTACGGGCACCCCTCCATTTAACATATTTGTTAGTGAATTTCTGATTCTTGCCGGCGGCTTTGCAAGCGGAAATGTATTCATCATTACATTCTCATCTGTGCTTATCGTATGCATTACACTTATTTTTATTGGATTTATTTATAATATGTACAGGATGATCTTTGGCGCACCCACGGTAAATATTCCAAGGGGAGAAACAAGTAAATTTTCTGTTGCAGCCATGCTTTTCCTTTTATTCTTTGTTTTGATTATCAGCTTTTACGTACCGCCTTTGCTGCGTGAAGTGCTTCGGAGTATCTACGACATCATAAGGAATGTGCAATGAGTGTTAATAGACAACTTTACATTGATAATTTAGTGAATCAATTTAAAGGGAATATTACGGCAGCAAAAAGCTTCCAGGAAAATGAAATTTATGTTTACACAAAGAAGGAACATCTCGTTGATGTGTGTACATACGTCCATATCACATTCCAGACGCCTCTTTCGTCTATAATTTGCAATGACGAGCGAAGCCTTTCAAAATGTTTTACCATTTACTATGTCTTTTCTTTGCCGGATAAAGATTTGTTTTTTGTTGTCTATATTCAGGTAAGTGAGCAGATACCTGAATTTCCTTCAATTACCCCTTTTATTCCCGCAGCGCACTGGTATGAACGTGAAATCAAGGATATGTTTGGGCTGGAGCCAATTGGACATCCGGATCCCTATACGCTTGTATTACATGGCAATATGCCGGAAAAAACCTATCCGCTCAGGAAAGATTTTGCCATAAATACCAGGTTGCCACATCTTGAATCAAAATTACCGTTCGTGCGGGTAGATGGCGACGGGGTATTCGAGATACCGGTAGGCCCAATCCATGCAGGTATTATAGAACCAGGTCATTTCAGGTTTAGCGCTGTTGGCGATACGATTTTGCATCTCGACGCAAAGTTGTTTTATACCCACAAAGGCACGGAAAAAATATTTGAGGCAATGCCCTGTACAAAGGCATTATTTCTCGCTGAACGTATCTGCGGCGTATGTGCCGCTTCGCACGCAACGGGTTATTGCCAGGCTATCGAAAAGGTTGCTGGTGTTGAAATACCGCCACGTGCAAAATATTTAAGAACTATTGTGCTGGAACTGGAGAGACTCTATAATCATATTGGGGATATCGGAAACATCTGTACGGGCGCATCGTTCCTTATGTGCGGATCGCATGGTTTCAGGATTCGCGAATACCTGCAGCAACTGAACGAGACGATTTGCGGCAATCGTTACCTGCGGGGTATGCTGACGATTGGAGGTGTGCGTTTTGATATTAATGATGACCTGAAAAAGAATATTTTGGGTCTTTTGGATCATGTGAAAAGGGACTTTAAAGAACTTACGGAGATCATGTTTAAGTCATCATCTTTCATGGACAGAATCGAGACTACGGGAATACTTTTAACGGAGCATGCAAAAGGGCTAGGTGTGGTAGGCGTGCCTGCACGGGCGTCAGGCATTAAACGAGACACGAGGACTAATCATCCGTATGCCGCGTACGGTGAAGTTGAGTTTGATGTGCCGGTATATTATGACGAGGGTGATGTGCACGCGAGGGTAAAGGTACGGATTGATGAGGTGAGTCAATCTATGCGTATTATCGGGCAGTGTTTCGAAAAAATGCCCGATGGTCCGCTCAAGGTGCAAATGAAGGAGATTCCTCCTTACAAACAAGCGCTGAGTTATGTGGAATCGCCGCGGGGGGAAAATATTTACTGGATCATGACTGCCCCGGATAACAGGTTATTCAGATATAAGGTACGCTCGCCATCCTTCTGCAACTGGCCGTCAATCCCTTATACAATTCCAGGCAATATTGTTCCCGATTTTCCATTGATTAATAAGAGTTTTGAGTTGTGTTATTCCTGTACGGATTTATAAAAAATTCAGCCCACGAAACACACGAAAATCACGAAAGGGGAATATGTCAGGAATAATCTATCCTGATGAAAGTTATGCCATCATGGGGGCTTGCTTTAATGTTTACAAAGCAATGGGATGTGGGTTTCTCGAGAATGTTTACCATGAATACCTGGAAATTGAATTTGAAGAACAAGGAATTTTGTTTGAATCTTGCAAAGAATTAAAACTCAAATACAGAAATAGGCAACTGAAGCAGACGTATAAACCAGATTTTGCATGTTACGATAAAATAATTGTTGAAATTAAGGCAATTTCCAGTTTGCTGGACGAGCATAAAGCCCAAGTTCTTAATTATTTAAACGCATCTCGGCTAAATTTAGGTATTCTTGTAAACTTCGGGCATTACCCAAAGTTAGAATACGAAAGATTTGTATTAACAAGGGAAAAGAAAGATTAACAAAGGATAATTAGTTATACAGATTTAAACTTATTTTCGCGTCTTTTCGTGTATTTCGTGGGCTAACATAATATGTTTACAAAATTTCAAAAAAGTTTTCAAACAGGTGTCGTAACCTCAAGGTATCCTAAAGAAAAAGAACCACCCCCTTTACGGTTTCGGGGCAGGATCGAGATAGATAATGGGAGGTGCAAGCAATGCAATGTATGCGTGGAGGTCTGTCCCACAAATGCTTACCGGTGGGTAGAAGATAAGGGTAAAAGATACTTAGAGCTCTCCCATGCGAAGTGTGTGTTTTGCGGTATGTGTGAGGAGGCGTGCCCGACGAAGGCTATTACCATAACGAATGATTTTGAACTGGCAGAAACAAATAAAGATGGTCTGTTAGTTAAGGCCGGGTTCGATACAAAAGAGTCCATAGAGTCATTGGGCAATAAACTCAAAGAGAAAATATATAAGGTATTCAGACGTTCTCTCCACGTAAGAGAGGTAGATGCAGGTTCGTGTAACGGTTGTGAGTGGGAGTTTGTTGCTTTATACAACAGTCCCATTCATGATTTACAGAGGTTTGGTATTGATATTGTCGCCTCTCCACGTCATGCAGATTGTTTGCTTGTCACCGGGCCGCCAACGCGAAATCTGGAAACTGCGCTCATAAAAACATATCATGGTACCCCTGAACCGAGAATGGTTATCGCTTTGGGCGCTTGTGCGTGTAGCGGCGGTATTTTCAGTAATTGCTATGCCACAAAAAATGGGATCGACAACGTCGTTCCGGTAGATGTTTACATTCCTGGTTGCCCTCCACGCCCACAGGCCATCATATACGGATTTTTGCTTGCCTTAGAGCGGGTGCAAAAGTAAGTATGTTAGGTTGATAGTCTTTTTATCTACTTCGAAGGCATTCAGACACAAAGTTTAAATTATCATTTCTAAATGCGAACTTCGTCTTTATTTCTTAACAAAATACCCAAAGAGTTACTTTTGTTGACATCTATATACGTATCTGATTTAATAAAATAATATTTTTCTTATAAAATGCAATGCCCTATAATGTATATTACTAAGAAGGAATATACGAAGATGTGTTTCTTTTCTGATGTTAAAAACAAAATGGAATCAGGACTTACTGTATCACTGGTTTCCATTTTACTTTCCAAATTATTAGCAGAAGCCGCTGACACCCCTCCCTGATTGGTATAATCACAGCCATTTGTAGTACAATCCAACCAGACTCCGCTGGCCGCTTTGATTTAGTTTACCTTTGAAATGTATTGTTAAACTAATTACCAGCCATAGAGAATCATTGGTAGATTTTTTAACCGGGCTGGACTTTAGTTTCAAAAGGTAGTTTATTAAAACTAAACTATTTAATATTGTTAATCTAGGGTTAATTTGTTCTCAATCTGACAGGTTTATTCTGTCAGCAACAAATATCAAGGAGTGTGCAAAAATGCAGTTTTTTTCTCATGTTAAGAATAACTGGAAATCAGGGCTTACGGTATCGCTGGTTTCCATTCCACTTGCGGTATCATTATCAGTAGCTGCCAATGCCTCCCCCATAATGGGTATAATTACAGCCGTTTGGGCTGGTATTGTTGCTGCCATATTCGGCGGCAGTAATTACAATATCGTTGGCCCCACGGGAGCTCTTTCCGGAATGTTAGCTGCTTTTGCTATTAATTATGGGTACTCTTCCCTCCCCTTGTTGGCAATATTAAGCGGAACTATCATCATAGTTTTTTTTGTCCTTCGTTTTGAGAAATATATAGTTCTTATTCCTTCAAGCGTTGTGCACGGATTTACTCTGGGCGTTGCTTTAATAATAGGGTTAAACCAACTGAATTATGCGCTGGGACTGAAAGGCTTGCCGGCGCACAAGCACCTTTTGCAGAATGTGATGGAGTCATTCAGGCATATTGGCCAGTTTGATGCCGGGACAATTAGATGCCGGGACAATTACGTTGTTTTTGGTTGCCATAGCAGTAATTTTCTACTTTTCAAAATTAATACCCAAAGTCCCTGGCCCTATTATAGTAGCTCCTATCGGGATGTTTTTAGGTTATCTGTCTGAAAACGGATTTATTAGCGCTCATTTTCAAACTCTGCACACCAGGTTCGGAGAAATCGGCTCAAAAATTTACCAGATGCCGAACCCTTCCATTCGCTTTATCGATATTACCCTCCTTAAAACCGCTTTTGCCATTGCCGTTATCGCTATACTGGAAACTCTTATCTCGGCCAAAATAGCAGACAACATGACCAATACAAAATCTAACCAAAGGAAAGAGATGTTGGGATTGGGCTTGGCCAATATAGCCTCAGGAGTTTTTGGCGGCATACCAGCCACGGCAGCTCTTGCTCGAACAGCGCTCAATATTAAAAGTGGAGCTAATCACAAAACTTCGGCTGCAATTACGTGCGTTCTTATAGGCATTATTTCCCTGGCATTTTTACCATATTTCAAATATCTTCCTTTAGCCGTAGTAGCTTCAATTTTAGTGTATGTGTCTATTCAAATGGTCAGTACCGAGCACTTTGTGCACATCTATAAGCATGATAAAAAAGCCTTCGCCTTGTCATTTGTGGTTACCGGTGTGACTCTGGTGGAAGATCCAATATTTGGCATTATGATCGGGGCAATTATCGCGCTTTTAATGTTAGTTAATCATCTCTCCAGAGCCAAGTGCGAAATAATTATAAATAGGGATAAAAAAATGGTCGCAAGGCTGCAGACTATTAAGTTTAATGAGATAGAAAAACCATTTGGCGATGTTGTCGTGTATCGTTTTGCCGGCCAAATAAATTACATCAACTCGCAGGCACATATTGAAAATTTAAGTAATCTCAGCGGTGCGCATACGGTGATCTTAAACTTCAGAAACCTCTTCTATATAGATTTAGATGGTATGAATGCCTTGGAAGAAATAATCAATACCAACAAGGTTCAGGGTAAAAAAGTTATTATTACCAGCGCCGGACCGCTCATTATTCCGGTTCTGATTAAAACCAAATGGTACAACGATTTGAAAGAGCAAAATCTGGTATTTGATAGCACAACTGAGTCGCTAGAGGCATTGGGTTTTGAAATCGATAAAAATTCTTCCAAGGATACACAGTACAGAAATTAAAGTGACAAGTTTAATCAAGTCAGTATAATATTTGTTTTGAGTTTTTGTGTTTTAATGGTGAATTACACCTGGCAAGAAGGAGAAGCTATGAAAGAGAATAATGTTCTCTATGAAACGGCGCTTAAGCAATTTGATACGGTAGCTGAAATAATAAATGTAG
>JAXMAC010000025.1:0-1928 GCA_046350595.1 Candidatus Brocadiaceae bacterium
TTCTCGTTTTTCTTGATACCTGTATTACGCAATTTCCTAACCGGACAATGCTGAAAAAAATAAGATTGAAGACGTTCCTTTGACAAGGTGACGTAAGTTGAAAGGCATACACTACCATCGTAAGTCGTAAGTTAAAAGTCGTAAGTTGTAAGTCATACGTCATATGTCAATTTTTATACGAGAAATGATATGAAGATTGAGAAATTTGAGGATATTAAGGCATGGCAGATTGTCAGGGAATTGGTACAAGAAGTATACAGAATTACCAATGAGAAAGAATTTGCCAAAGACTTTGGTTTAAAAGATCAAATTCGGGATTGAAGCTCTTCCAATTTCTCCTTCGCAAGGAGGGGATAAAGGGGGAGGCAATATACGATTAAATTGATCCGTTATCTTAAGTTAGCGCTTATGAAGCAATCCACTACAAACGGCAGCATGGTTTAAAAAGCATGATCACACAAAGCCGAGAAGTTAAGAAGGAGAGATGGTGATATAGGGATAGTGAGTGATATAAATGGGATGTATATAATAATGCTATTTATTATTGATAAGTGTAATAATATGATGTATATTTAAATGTATGAAAACATTAAAAAAGAAGCCGATTCAGATATATATTGATGTGGGACAGGATACTCTCCTGGATGCATTATCCAGAAGACGCGGCATCTCAAAGGCGGCAATAATCAGAGAGAGTATTGAAAAGATGTTGAGTGAAATCCCAGTGGAAGAAGATCCTGCGATGGAGCTGATGGGGATGGGCGGTTCCGGCAAAGGGGACATGGCTGAACAGCACGACCGGTATCTCATTAAATACACCGCAACGGGAAAGAAATGATATCACAGGAAAATATCTTTATCGATACCGGAGCATGGGTTGCACTTGCCGATAGAGACGACGACTGTCATTGGCAGGCTGTTTCCTTGTACCCTTCGCTGTTGAAGTCATGCAGGACATTAGTCACAAGCAATCTTGTCGTGGCTGAATCCTATGTGCTTGTTTTGCATGCATTGGGACATACGGCTGCCATGAGCTTTTTGGAGAAGATACATGCAAGTCCAAGAATTTTAAAGATTTATTCGAATGAAGTGATAGAGTCTGATGCAAAAGATATTTTGATGAAGTATACGTACCAGGATTTCAGTTACACTGATGCCGTAAGTTTTGCGATAATGAGGATGCAACGGATTGAAAAGGTATTCTGTTTTGACAAACATTTTTTGACGGCCGGGTTTGTCAGAATTCCTTAACGCGGCTATGCTGCGCTAGGTAAGTATTGTCACATCGAGTAATACGCATCATAATATAAGTGTTGCCGGAATCTATTTTCCTCCATTCAAGCCAGAATTCAGCAAAGATGTCATAAATTCTAAAATATGAACGTTAACGTACTATTGAAGACGTTCCATTTACGAGGTAAGCAGTGGTAGAAAAGATAACTGAAATAAAACGTATTAAAAAGGTTTACGAACAGAGAAAAGAAAAAATCCCTTCCGGTCTTTATTCTTTCTTTAATCGTGCGAATCTGTTTATTATTCAGGAAAGAGAACGTGCAATATTAGAAGCATTTAAAAGGATTTGACATCGTGATGCAGTTTACCGTATTTACATCAATACTCGATATTCATATGAAGCAAAGTATCGCAGGGGAAATGTTGCGTGTGCTTAAACCAGATGGAATGATTCTCTGGTATGACTATCATATGAACAACCCGAAAAACCCAGACGTAAGGGGCGTGAAAAAGAAGGAAATTTACGATCTCTTTCCCGATTGCGATATTTATCTCAAACACATTACCCTTGCCCCGCCCATTACCCGCCTGATTGCACCATATTCATGGCTTACCTGCTATCTCCTTGAAAAGATGAGGGTTTTTAACACGCATTATATGGGTGTTATAAAAAAGAGTTATAGAGTTTGAGAGTT
>JAXMAC010000025.1:2028-34162 GCA_046350595.1 Candidatus Brocadiaceae bacterium
AGAGTTATAGAGTTTGAGAGTTGAGGAGTTTGAGAGTTGAGGAGTTGCATTGGTTGAGCCACAATAAAGTTGAATTGGTTGAAGCGGTTTGGCTGTTGAATTTGTTAGAAGTTGATGGTAATTTGATGAAAGAATGTTGTAATTACGATGTTATAGAAAAGGAGAAAAAACAGAGATTAAAAAGCAAAATATAAAAAGATATAAAGTTACAAGACCTTGAAAATAAGATAATACAAAGAGAGGAGGTAAGTAAATGGCTATAGTACTAACTATCCCGGACGAAATATTAGAAACTCTGAAGTTGCCTAAGAAACAAATAGAAGAAGATCTCAAAAAGGAATTAGCATTTATCCTTTATGAACGAGGATTTGCCTCATTGGGTATTGCCAGAAGATTAATAGGAATGAGTAAATGGGAATTTATAGAAGAACTAGCTAAAAGAAAAATTCCGAGACACTATGATGAAAAAGAATTTAAGGAAGATATAAAGTATGCAAAAGGTTGTCAGTAATTCATCTCCAATCATTCATCTTGCTAAAATTGGAAAGCTTGAATTATTGAAAGAATCTGGATTTTGGTTAGATAATTACTTAGAAGCGAGATTTTTAATGGAAGCTAATGAATAACTTTAAAAATACTAATATAAGGGGAGTGAAAAAGAAAGAGATTTACGATCTCTTTCCCAATTGCGATATTTATCTCAAACGTATTACGCTGGCCCCGCCGAATATAAGGCTCATCGTGTCTTGCTTCATGGCTTGCATGCTATATTCTTGAAAAGCTGAATATTTTTAATACGCATTATGTTGGGGTTGTCAAAAAGTTAAGAGTTGAGGAGCCGAAGAGTTTGAGAGTTGAGGAGTTAGGGGTAAGTTGAATCGGTTTGGCTGTTGAGTTGATGGCATTTAACGAAAAAGCGAGATGTGGAATAAAAGAGACTGTTTAAAAGGAGAATTTTTATGTCAGGTGTGTTAAAATTTAAGGCAATTTATAAAGATGGGGTTTTAATACCACTCAAAAGTATAGTGATAATGAGAGTTGGGGAAATGGAAAGTTGAGAAAATAATTATATAGGTATTGAGGTGGGAAATAAGTTAGAGATCAATAATGAAGTTTCTTCTCAATAGTTGCATTTCGAGTTACGTATCGAATAATTAGAACTTAACAACAAGTAGGAATGATAAGATTAATTTTAAGGAGTTTTGTCGATGACTGAGTTTTTACCTTTTGCGTTGCCAGATATTGGGGAAGATGAAATTAATGAGGTTGTAGATTCTTTGCGTTCCGGTTGGCTTACAACGGGACCTAAAACAAAACGTTTTGAAGAGGATTTTGCTGCTTTTGTCGGCGATGGTGTTGAGGCAATTGCCGTAAACTCGGCTACTGCCGGTCTGCATTTGGCATTGGAGGCAGTTGGGATCAGTCCAGGAGACGAGGTAATTACGACCCCATACACCTTCACTGCCACGGCGGAAGTGGTTCGCTATTTGGGCGCCCATCCGGTTTTTGTTGATATTGACCAAAATACTTTTAATATCGATCCTTCAAAGATTGAGAAGGCAATTACGCCTCGCACCAAGGCTATTATTCCAGTACACTTTGCTGGATTGGCCTGTAATATGGATCCAATTATGGCAATTGCTAAAAAATATAAATTAAAAGTGGTAGAGGATGCTGCTCATTCATTACCAACAACGTATTGTGGGAAATTGGTTGGTACGTTTGAAAGCGACGCCACGGTCTTTAGTTTTTATGTGACTAAAACGATAGCAACTGGCGAAGGTGGGATGATTGTGTTACGGGACTCCGGGATTGCCAAAAGATGCCGGGTGATGCGTTTGCACGGGATTAACCGCGATGTGTTTAACAGGTATACTACAACAAAACCCTCCTGGCATTATGAAGTAGTTGCTCCTGGTTTTAAGTATAACATGACTGATGTTGCTGCCAGTCTGGGGATTCATCAATTAAAAAAGGCACGGGCATTTCAAAAACGCCGTGCTGAAATGGCGGCTTATTATAATAATGCATTGGAAGATTTACCAGTTATTTTACCGCCTAAGGCACCGAAGGATGACTTACATGCATGGCATTTATACGTGTTGCGCCTCGGATCCAAAGTAAATATTTCGCGTGAGCGGTTTATTGAATTAATGGCAGAAAGGGGCATTGGGTGCAGCGTCCATTTTATACCACTCCATCTTCATCCTTATTGGCGCGATACGTACCATCTCCGTCCGCAAGATTTCCCTAATGCCTTGGCGGTATATGAAAGGGCGGTGAGTTTGCCTCTGTATACAAAAATGACCGGGAAAGACCAGAAGCGTGTGGTAGAAGCGGTGAGGGGGATTCTTAATTTTTAACTACTTACTGAATGAATGAAACGTTTATTCGACATTGCCTTTTCAATAATCGGCCTGCTTTTACTCCTTCCTTTATTCATAGTGATTGCAATTTTCATTAAACTTGATAGCAAAGGCCCTGTATTTTTTAAGCAAAAAAGAATGGGAATGAATTTTAAACCCTTTCTGCTTTACAAGTTTCGGAGCATGGTGGCGGATGCGCCCCAAAAGGGACTTGCTATTACTACTGGTGGCGATCCACGGATTACAAAGGTTGGAAGGCTTTTACGGAAAACAAAGATCGATGAACTACCGCAACTTATTAATGTACTTAAAGGCGACATGAGTATTGTAGGGCCCAGACCAGAAGTTGCAAAATATGTTGAGATGTTTCGGAAGGACTACCAGGAGATATTGAAGGTAAAACCTGGCATTACAGATTATGCGACCGTTGAATTCAGAGATGAAGAAGGCGTGTTAAAAAAATATAGAGATACAGAAGATGGGTATATACATGAAATCCTCCCATTAAAAATACAACTATACAAAAGGTATCTTAAGGATAAAAGTTTTCTTACGGATATGAAGTTGATATTTTCAACATTATGGAAGATTATTAAGTATTAAGTATTAAGTTTTATGTTTCATAAAACATGCAGAATTTATGAAAAGACATATACAAACACGGCTGTTTCCTTATGAAAAACTTATAAGGGTGAAATGAGGGATTGAAAAGATAAAGATAATAGGGAGATACATACACAGATTCACACTGATTCGGTATATCATGGCAAAAAACTATTAATTGGGTTAGTTGAGTTTCAATAAAGTAGAATTAGTTGAAATGACTTATAGCTGAATATGATTGATAGTTTTCTAAGGTGTGTAAAGTTGAGAGAAGTAAAATAGGATATTAAACCTATCTGAAAATATACAAATGAGCCAGAAACATTTTCGCTTTTAATAAATTCTTTAAAAGAAAGATTATAACTATGGGTTAATGAACCATGAGCAATGGGCTAAGGAATGTTGATTTGATTGGTTTGATTGGATCAGGGATGCTGAGAAGATTATCTGCTTGAGTATGGATTTGAAGTAGGGGGTGATGCGTTGAAGCCTCAGGGTGAAAAATAGGTTTTGAAAAATCCTTAATATCAGAGCAATAAAACTTAAAGCTGTTTATAAATAGTATCACATAACACCAATTTGCAAAGTCATTTATAACTTATTTTTAAAAGTGTGATCTAGATCACATACTTTTTAGAATATTTCTGGTATATTTTAATTATATAGTCAATGAACGCATGAGTTGGTTTGCCACCAATTGCACGAAGGAACATTAATTTCAAAAAGATTTATATTTGACAACTCATGCAGAGTTACGAGAAGATGCGCACTGATAAGGGATAAGAACAACTTATAATAAAACCGACAATGACCGATAGTGATCCAATAAAATATGAGAAAATGCAGGAAAAACATGAGGATAATAATGTCACTTTGTTGACAAGGTTGTTATACCCTACCCATCTGAAACGGTTTCTTTTCTTCTTTCTCATAGACATCCTTATTATTATCTTTTCCCTCTATGTCTCTTTTTACATCCGCTTTGAGTTTACCATGTCAGTTCAGTATCAATTGTTATTTTTAAAAACGGTGCCTTTTTTTATAGCCGTTAAGCTTATCGCGATGGCATGTTTCAGGCTCTACAAAATCACCTGGCGGTATGTCGGGTTGCACGATTTGTTGAATGTCATCGGCGCCGTGGCAGTATCAGAAGCGGCGTTACTGGCTTTGGTGTGGATCCCTGCTCCTTCATTTCCATCATTTGTGCACCCCCATATCGCGCATTTCTGGTCTGATAATCTCTATACGATGGGATTTCCGAGGAGTATATTTTTTATCGATGGTTTTATTTCCTTCTTTTTGTTGAGCGGGTTGCGGATTTCCAAGAGGTTGTTCTATGAGGTTATTCATAAAAAGGGCAACACAAAGACCGGCAAGAGAACCGTCATTATAGGCGCCGGAAATACCGGGGAAATGATATTGCGGGATATTGCGAGGCAAGGCTTTGGTGAATATTATCCCGTGGTGTTTCTTGATGATGATAAGAACAAGATCGGGATGTACGTGCGCGGGTTAAAGGTATTTGGTTCAACAAAGCAGTTGAATATGGTTGTTGAAAGGTATGAGGCTGAGGCGCTCATTATTGCAATTCCATCATTAAATTACAAGGCATTGAGGGAAATATATGATTTAGCGAATAAATCGAAGGTTGGTACGGTAAAGATTGTTCCACGGATCTATGATGTACAAAGGCCTTCTATCAATATGAAAAACCTTGAGGATATAAAAATTGAGGACCTCCTTGGTCGTCAGGTTGTCCAGGTTGATTACAAATCGATAGAAGATTTTGTGAAAAATAAAGTAGTTCTCGTTACCGGGGCAGGGGGATCGATTGGTTCTGAGATCGTTGTGCAGATATGTTCGTTCATGCCCGAAAAGGTTATCCTTTTTGATAATGATGAAACGGACCTCCATAATATGAAATTGAGGTTGGAGAGGATGTTTCCAAACCTCGTTTTCCGGCAGTGGGAAGATACGCAACTCCAGGAAAAGGTTGTTTTTATAACAGGCGACATCAGGGATGACGACGCAATTCATGAGGTTTTCAGTATATTTAAACCTCAAATTGTATTTCATGCCGCCGCCTATAAACATGTGCCTATGATGGAATACAATCCAAAAGAAGCGGTAAAGATCAATATGTTTGGCACACGCAAGGTAGCGCAGGCGTCGGTACAGCACAAGGTGGAGAAGTTTATCATGATTTCCACGGATAAAGCAGTAAGGCCGACGAGTATTATGGGGGCTACAAAAAGGATAGCAGAATATATTTGCAAGGCATGGAATGATTGCGGGGATACGGCTTTTGTGTCGGTAAGATTTGGCAATGTCCTGGGAAGCCGGGGAAGCGTTTTACCCGCGTTTCTTGAACAACTGAAACATGGCGGACCTATTAAGGTAACCCACAAGGATATGCAGAGATATTTTATGACAATTCCCGAGGCTGTATCTCTTGTGTTGCAGGCGTCTGTTATCGGAGCGGGCGGCGAGGTGCTTGTCCTTGATATGGGGGAACCGGTAAGGATTGTCAACCTTGCAGAGGAATTGATACGGATTCACGGAATGGAACCCTATAAAGATATACAGATAGAGTTTGTTGGATTAAGGCCTGGAGAAAAGCTTTTTGAAGAGATACTGACGGCAGAAGAAGGCACATCCGTAAGCAGACATAAAAAGGTTTTTATTGCTAAAAACAGCGAATATTATTCAAAAGTTGAAATCGAAAAGATACTTGATGAGTTTGAAACACTCATGAAAACACTGCCAAGAAAAGATAATAAAAAAATACGTGGCGTGCTCAAGAAATATGTGAAATATTACGAGGGGAATGAATAGTTGTGATGGATAGTGCGTGGAGTTTTTGAAATGATCGAGAGTATTACCGTATAAAATCTTCTTTTTTGTATAAGTTTTCAATATCCCCGTAATTCTCCTGTAAACGGAAGGAAACCTGTTGCCATGCGAATGAATTTTTTATTTGCATATTTTTGCTTTATTTACTATTATCAGAAAATTTTATAAATTGGGTATGCCCGATAGATTATTGGAGCAAGAAAAGGGGGTTGCGCATGATATCAACAATACCATTAAACGTAAAAGAATTTGATACGGTAAGGCAGATTGTAGAATCTTTTAGGGGAGCGCCCAATGTTATTAATTCTACGGACTGGACATTGCGCCGCAGCGCCGAGCGTTTTGCATCTTTTACCAAGTACGGGAATGTGGCAGTTCATTCTACAGTCAAGAACCGAAGTGCAAAGATAACCGTTTATGTGGGAAGCGATGTGGTGCGTTTAAAGTCTCATAATCCTCAACAAACGGAGATTATGAATAACCTGCCCAAAACGCTTGCAATGGTTGAGGAATATGTGAGACGTGCGCCCTTTGTGCGAATTAATCGCACGATGGGGAATAATAATGATTTTTCTCCGGATTGCACGTTCTATGTTTCCATTCAGAGACCGGAGATGATTCGGCTTGCGTACATGACGTGGGCGACCCTTTTTCCGGCCAGGCAAGATGGCGATCCGAAACAGTTCATCGTGTATATTCCCGAATGGCAGGAAACTGACCGCCAAATCCTCGTTTTTCCGGAAATCAGTACAACGATAGTTCTGGGAAGTGACTATTATGGAGAATCAAAAAAAGGCTTTCTGCGGATGGCCATGTGGAATGCAAAGCAGAAGGGTATGCTCGGTCTCCATGCCGGGTCGAAAATTTTAAAAGCCCGCGGACCTGATGGTCGCCTCCAAAAATATGGAATGCTTATCTTCGGTATGAGCGGTACGGGAAAGACAACGCATACCTGTCATACTCATGGTCTGGATGGCGATGATGAGGGCATTGAGATACTACAGGACGACGTGGTGTTTCTGAAGAAAGATGGTGCTGCATACGGTTCTGAGCGTGGGTTCTATTTAAAAACAGAAGGACTTGATCCTGTTACTCAGCCGATTATTTACAAGGCAGCAACGTCGCGCGATACAATTTTTGAAAATGTTATGATTGACTATGAAGGCAATCTCTACTTTGATAATGATACCTTAACCAGTAATGGACGCGGTATTATGATGAGAGAAGATCTCAAACCGTATATTTCAAATAATATCAATTTACCTCCTGTTAGTGAAATGGATGGATTGATCGTTGTTTTTATTACCCGCCGTCACACGGTTGTGCCTCTTGCCGCAAAGCTTACTCCTGAACAAGCGGCTGCGGTCTTTATGCTGGGCGAATCGATTGAGACGTCCGCCGGCGATCCAAGGCGTGCAGGGGAATCCATCCGTGAGGTAGGCACAAATCCTTTCATCGTAGGCGACAAGGCATGCGAGGGGAACTGGTTTTACGATTTTGTAAAACGGCACGAGGGTAAGGTGCATTGTTACCAGTTAAATACGGGTGGTATTGGTGAAATTATTGAAAAGCTTCCGAATGGCCAGAAAGTGATAAAGCGAAAAGTCCGCCGGGTTGAAATACCGGAGATGGCGTCTATTATTCGGGGCATTGTGCGTGGAACGAACAGGTGGAGTAAAGATAAGTACTGGAATCTTGAGGTGCCAACCGTTGTTGATGGCGTTGAGCTGTCCAAATATGACGTTGAAAAATTCTACCATCCCGATGACATCGTGAAGCAGGTATCTGAATTACGAATTGAGCGAGTAAAGTATATTGAAGAATTCGGCAATTTGGACAAGGCTATAATTACTGCGGCAAAAACGATGTAAAATAAAAAAAATAGTTGACATTTCTAATAGTTTTTTTTATAATGTCTATCAGTTCTATATAGTTTGTATAACCTGGATGACATTTATGAAACTATCTAAAAAAAGCGATTATGCTATACGGGCTTTGATTTATCTCTCGATGAATTACCAAAAGGGCGCTGTCCAGATTAAAGAGATCTCTGCAAGCGAAAGGATTCCTCAGAAATTTCTTGAAAACATATTGCTTACACTCAGGAAGGCCGGTGTGCTGAATAGCAAGATGGGACTGAGGGGTGGCTATGAATTGGCCCGTTCCCCTGATCTCATCACGCTGGGCGATGTGATTCGTGCCCTTGATGGGACTATTGCGCCGGTAAATTGTGTCAGTCAAATGTCTTATGAGCCATGTTCAGAAGAGTTGACGTGTGTTATTCGTGGAGTCATGATGGATATCCGAAATGCTATCACCGATGTGTTGGATACCATGACATTTGCGGATATGTGTAAACGTGCTAAAGATTCTTTAGAAAAAAGAGAGAATAGCTCTCTATCGTATGTGATTTAATTTTTATTTTCAATGAATGTCTATCAGTATGATAGAGCTTGTGAGCTAGTATAAGAAGACATTTTCAATAAGTTTACTAACAGGAAAAAGTGAATATCTTCAGATTTTTAGCTATCTTGTGTCTCCTGTTTTTTTCAATCGTTCAGGGTGTTGGGTGCTCAAAAAAGGCGAACAATAATACAATCCATGTGGGGTATTTTCCTAATATTACTCATGCGCAGGCTGTTATTGGGTTGGCAAATGGCGCCTTTGCATCGCATTTAGGCCCGGATGTTAAGATAAAGTCAACCTTGTTTAACGCCGGCCCATCAATTATTGAGGCCGTGTTTTCAGAGGATGTTGATATTGCCTATGTAGGGCCGAGCCCTGCAATCAATGGGTATGTGAGGTCAGGTGGTAAGGCGTTTAAAGTGGTTTCTGGTGTGGCAAGCGGTGGCGCGTTGTTTGTAGTCAGACCGGATTCCCATATAAAAAAAGCTGCAGACCTCTCTGGGAAGCGGATTGCATCACCCCAGTTAGGAAATACACAGGATATTGCCCTTCGGGAGTATGTAAGGAAAAGTGGTTTAAAACCCAGAGAAAGGGGAGGGACGGTTGATATCTTTCCTTTACGTAATCCTGATATTTTAAATCTCTTTATGAGAAAACAGATTGATGGTGCCTGGGTGCCGGAGCCATGGTGTTCGAGGCTTATCCGGGAGGCGGGCGGCGAGATATTTCTTGATGAGAGGGCATTATGGAAGGACGGCCAGTTTTGTTCAACGTTAATAATCGTTGGTACGAATTTTTTTAACAATCACCCCGACTGGGTGCAACAGTGGCTTACTGCGCATGTTGAAATAACTCAATGGATTAACCAGCATCCCAAAATAGCGAGGAAGGTTCTTTTTGAACAGATTAAGGCGCTTTCAGGAATATATCTTCCCGAGGAAATTATCAGCGATGCTTTATCACGGGTAGTATTTACGTACGACCCTGTTGTTACTTCTTTATATTCGTATGCGGATATGGCATACGGCGCCGGCTTTTTAGGAGATAGAAAGCCAGATTTATCCGGATTGGTTGATTTACATATACTGAATAAAGTGCTTGCAGAGAAGGAATTATCCATTGCGGAAGATTTACCGATTATGGGTCTAGAAAAATAATTTAAAGTTATTGGGGAGGTGGTAAATTGGTTACAGAAAGCGTGGGTATTGGAAATATCATTGATGTAGAAGACGTAAAGGTTAAAAGCAGGGTACAGACATCTGTAGATGGTATTATGCCAAAGCTACGCATTCAGCATGTATCAAAGTCGTTCCAATCAAAACAGGGACTGACCTATGTACTGGAAGACATAAACCTTGAGATTCAACCGGGAGAATTTGTATGTATTGTCGGTCCCTCGGGATGTGGCAAGACAACCCTGTTGAACATTGTTGCAGGGCTTGAAAAGGCCGATAAGGGGGAAATATGGGCGAATGGTTCAAGGGTCAACGGCGCCGGTACTGACCGGGTTGTTATATTTCAGGAGGCGGCTCTTTTCCCATGGCTCAGCGTTGTAAAGAATGTTGAATTTGGTTTGAAATTAAAAGGTATTGGTAGTCATGAGAGGCGGGAGATGGCATTGGAATATCTCAAGATGGTTCATCTCTCGAAATTTCAGCACGCCCATGTCCACGAATTGTCGGGAGGGATGAAACAGCGTGTTGCTATTGCCAGGGCGCTTGCCATGAATCCTGAGATGCTCCTTATGGACGAGCCGTTTTCGGCGCTCGATGCACAAACAAGGTGGATTCTTCATTACGAGTTGCAGAATATATGGATGAAAACGAAGAAGACGATTATGTTTATTACCCACAATATTCGCGAGGCGGTATGCCTTGCGGATCGTATCATACTCCTTTCTACCACGCCGGGAAGAATTAAGAGCGAATTTTTTGTTGAGTTACCAAGACCGCGGGATGACAATGACGTCAATGTTGCAGAATATTCTACAAGGATTATGAAAGAATTGAAGTCGGAGATCAATAAGGTGGTAAAGTGCGAGATGGATACGGATTCATGCGTAGAGTGTGATATAAAGTGCACAACGGAAGAGCCTGCAAAAACGGATATCGGAGGAGGGATTTAAGTGAGTATCCTGAAAAGGGTTATATTTTTTGCCTTATTGGTTGGACTCTGGGAATTGTTATATAAATGCGGAATCTGGCCGGAGTATGTGCTTCCTTCTCCTGTTACGGTATGCAAAACTTTGGTTCGCGGATTTCATGACAAAACCTTTCTCTTTGGTATTGCGATCAGTATGAAAAGAATCGCCATTGGATATGGTCTTTCTATTGTTACGGGTATTTTCTTAGGATTGCTTATTGGAAGGATCAGGATTTGCGAAGAAACGCTTGGCACGCTGGTTTCAGGTTTGCAAACGTTACCCACGATATGCTGGCTGCCCCTTTCTTTACTCTGGTTTGGTTTGAATGACAAAGCGATCATATTTTTAGTTTATATGGGCGCTGTACTTTCTATTACGATTGCAACGGAATCAGGGGTAAAAAGCGTGCCCCCCCTTTATGTGCGTGCAGCAAAGACCATGGGTGCAAAAGGATGGAAGTTGTATTTTGAGGTAATCATTCCATCATCACTCCCCCACATTATTACCGGCATGAAACAGGGATGGGCATACGCCTGGCGTTCGTTGATGGCCGGTGAACTGTTAATTGTAGGCTTGGGGTTAGGACACCTCCTGATGGTTGGGCGGGAGCTTAATGACATGAGTCAGGTCATTGCCGTGATGATTGTCATTATTGTGATTGGTATTATTGTTGATCGATTATTTTTTGTTAAAGTTGAACAACGTATTCGAGAACGCTGGGGACTGGCTAAGGGATAAATCTACATATCGACTTCAACAGGGAGTTCCATATTTTGCATGGAAGCCTGTATGAGCGCCTCGCGGTCGATTTCGTCTTCAGGCTGTTTAATCCTGTCTGCATTCCTTTCGACAAATCGTATACCCTCGACTCTGTATTTCTTTTTTAATGTCTCGCATTTGGGGCAGTCGGAGGCTGTATAGATATATTTCATGATAAATCTCCTTTGGTTTTAAAAGGGTGTATAAAAATTTCTTTGGGCAGATGCAAACAACATAAACAGGAAGATATTTTACTAAAAGGCGATGCTCTTTCAAGGATAATTTTCGTGATAATTGTTTGACGGGATATATCATATTTGTTATATTCCTTGAAATTGAGAAAGGATAGATATTATAAAATATGAGAATGGTTGGATTACTCATTGCAGCTATTATCGCTGTATGGGTTTATATTGACGCAAAGAATAGAGGCTACAAGACCCTTCCTGCTGTAGGCTGGATGCTTGGGGTATTTTTGTTAATGATCGTGTTTTTGCCACTGTATTTGGTTCTGAGGGGAAGGCGACCGAAGAAGATGGATATTTTAATGCCGTGTAAATATTGTGGAAAATATTATGAAGGAGCGCCGACCTACTGCCCTCATTGTGGGCATAAAGTAGGCGGATATTCGTTTAATAATAATGAGGGTAATAATATATGAGTTTGAAAGAAAAAATAACAGAGGACCTAAAAACCTCCATGAAGGCGCAGAACAAATTAAGGACATCGGTATTACGTATGATGCTTGCCGACATTAAGATTGCCGATACCTCAGGTAAACCGAAAGACCAGATTGATTACGTGGAGGTCGTGCGCGGGTATCTCAAGAAACTCAAAAAGACACGCGAAGAGTATGAGAAACTCAACATCCCAGACAAAGTTAAAGAGCAGGAAGACGAAATTGCTATTGTTGAGGAATACCTTCCAAAGCAATTGTCTGATGACGAGATAAAAAAGATCGTGAACGAGGTCGTTGCGGCTGGTAAATTCACCGTTAAAGAGATGGGTATTGCGATGAAACAGGTTATGAGCAAGTACGGCAGCCTTGTTGATGGAAAAAAGGTACAGATGTTTTTAAAAGAGAAACTGGGAGCTTGACAATACTGAGCGCGCCAGAAAAACTGTTTGGAGGGAATTCATGCATGGGTATTGTGTATGCCGAATTAATCTTAACCAATATTGAAGACATGGGGTTATTGAGAAGAAGTTACATTAAGGAAGAACAGGTAAGAAAAATGAAGGTGAATAGCCTTGTGGATTCAGGGGCTTATATGCTGGTAATTCCTGAGCATGTTAAATTACAGTTAGGCTTAGAAGTTGTTGAACAAAGGGAGGTAGAGTTGGCAGATGGAAAAACAAACCTCTGTGATGTTGTAGGTCCTGTTGAAATCAGGTTTGCAAATAGAAGGGCAGTGAGCAATGCCTTTGTTATGGGAAATGAAGTATTGCTGGGGGCAATTCCTATGGAGGAATTGGATGTGGTTATTGACACGCGAAATCAAAAACTAATAGTGAACCCTGAAAATCCCACCATGCCTAAGATGAAGATAAAATAGGAAGAGATGGTTTATCGATTTCTTCCTTTTTTGTATCACGAAGGCCAAGAATATATTCCGTTTGGTTCAGTAATCTTTGCCTACAAGTTGTTTTGTGCAGGTGCATTCAATTGAAAGCGCTTGTGATACACGGCTTTTGTCTCTATATACCGTGATACCCTTACAACCGCTTCTATAGGCTAACAAGAATACCTTTTTGACATCGTCAACCGTTGCCTCTTTGGGGAAGTTAATGGTCTTGGAGACGCCACTATCAATATATTTCTGGCAGATGGACTGTATTTTTACATGATATTCCGGTGAGACATCTTGCGCAGTGATAAATATCTTTTTTACATCTTCGGGGATGGTTTTTGTATTTTGTATCGATCCTTCCTTTGTAATCCTTTCAATCAGCTTTTCCGAATAAAAACCCCGTCTCTTTGCGATTTCCAGGAAGTACGGGTGTATCTCTGAAAGACCGCCTTCTACGAGGACGTGTCGTGTATACGCAAGGGCAAATAAGGGTTCGATGCCGCTGGAACAATTGGCGATGATACTGATCGTGCCTGATGGCGCAATGGTGGTTCGGGTGGCGTTTCTATATCGCGGGCCATTCTTTTGTGCATAGATACTTTTCTGATAGTTTGGAAAGACGCCACGTTCTTCGGCAAGTTTCATGGATGCCTCGTTTGCCTTCTGTGATAAGAAACTCATGAGCTTGTCAGTAATCTGAATAGCCTCTTCGGAATTATAAGGAATTTCGAGTTTGATAAGCAAATCAGCATACCCCATTATGCCCAGGCCTATCTTTCGGTTCCCCTTTGTGAGATGCTCGATTTGGGGGAGGGGGTATTTGTTCATATCGATGACATTGTCGAGAAAGTGTACCGCACGTTTGATTACTTTCTCAAAGTGATTCCAGTCAACTTCATATCGACCCTTTTCAAGGGTAACCATTTTTGATAGATTGATAGAACCCAAAACGCACGCCTCGTAAGGAAGCAGTGGTTGTTCACCGCAGGGATTTGTTCCTTCAATTTCTCCAAAAATTGGGGTGGGATTGGCAGCATTGATGGTATCGAGAAAGAGGACGCCCGGTTCTCCGTTTTCCCATGCCGATTGTACTATGTGCGCAAAGAGCTCTGCTGCTTTCAGGATTTTTACAACGGTTTTTGTTCTTGGATTAATCAAAGGGAAATCCTGATGCTGTTCAACGGCTTGCATAAATGCATCGGTAATTCCGACTGAGATATTAAAATTTGTCAGGGTTCCCTCTGTTTGTTTAGCATGAATAAAGTCTATAATATCGGGATGGTCTACCCGTAAAACAGCCATGTTTGCTCCGCGCCGAAAACCGCCCTGATTGATTGCCTCTGTGGCTTCATTAAAGACCTTCATGAAGGAAAGAGGACCACTGGAACGCCCGCTTGAAGAACCTACGATGTCGTTTTTTGGTCGTATACGGGAAAACGAAAATCCCGTGCCGCCGCCGCTTTTGTGAATGAGGGCGGCGTGCTTTACGGTATCAAAGATGCTTTCGATGGAATCATCTATGGGAAGCACAAAACAGGCTGCTAATTGTTGCAGGTCTCGTCCCGCATTCATCAAGGTGGGGGAGTTAGGCATAAACTGAAGGGTACTTAAAAGGTCGTAAAATTGTTCTGTAAGAGATATAATATCGGCCTTTTCGTTATAAAGCAAGTCTGCCGATGCAATGTTTTTGGCTATGCGTCGGAACATATCTTCCGGAGATTCGACCGAACGACCTGATGCGTCTTTTTTTAAGTACCTTTTTTCGAGGACAAGGCGTCCATTGGGTGATAAGGGAATGGTCTTTATCGTCATAAAGTTTCATGAAAAATTATAATAAACAGAAATAGGTGTTTCAAACCAGTCATGTAGTGGGCAAGGCGCGCCTTGCCACTACGTTGTTATAGAAGTCGCCGAATGCCTAATTAAATCGCACAGGAATTTTCATTTTATTTATGCGGTTTTTCACTTGGTAGAGACAAGGCAATGCCTTGTCTCTACATAAATAACTTGTGTATGAGTTAAATGATTATCATACAATCGCCATAGCTAAAGAAACGGTAACCTTCCCTGATGGCAGTTTCGTAAGCGTTCATGATATTACTCCTCCCTGCAAAGGCTGAAACGAGCAGTAATAATGTGGTTTTCGGGAGATGAAAATTCGTTATCAGGATGTCAACGTGTTTAAAATCGTAGGGAGGGTAAATAAATAAATTTGTCCAGCCAGAAAGTTGTGGTGTTCCATTATTTCCGGCAATTGTTTCAAGAACACGGCAGGAAGTGCTTCCCGTTGCAATCACTCGCCCTTTTTGCTCTCTGGTCTTTTTTATCTTCCGGATAATCTCTTCGGGACATTCGTAGTATTCTCTGTGCATGTGATGATCCCGGATATCGTCTGTTTTTATAGGAAGAAACGTGCCTATGCCCACATGGAGGGTGATGTATGCTATTTCAACCCCTGAATGCTTTATCTTTGCAAGGGTTTCAGGGCTGAAATGCAGCCCTGCCGTAGGGGCAGCAATGGCGCCCTCCTTTTGAGCAAATACCGTCTGGTAACGTTCCCTGTCAAAGGGGGATAACAGGTCATTATTTTTGGCTCGCTTTATATAAGGGGGAAGAGGCATTCTCCCAATTTGATGGAGGAGTTCCTTTATGTTTGTATCGCTGTTGAAAATAAGAGTCCACGAACCATCTTCAAATTTTTCAGAGAGATGAAAAGATAGTGTGTCATGGTTAATATTAATTATCTCGCCTTTTCTTAATTTTGCATTTGATTTGATAAACGCCCTCCAACGATTTTTTTCCTGCTCCTCGATCAATAATAATTCAACGGAAGCCCCGCTGGGTTTTTTCCCGATGATTTGTGCCGGCATAACCTTTGTGTTATTCAGAACTAACAAATCTCCGGCTAACAGATAGTTTGTTATCTCGTGAAATTTCCGATGTTCTATTTTGCCGGTATCCCGATGCAAGACGAGGAGCCGGGCGTCATCTCTGTTTCCTAAAGGTTTTTGGGCGATTAATTCCCTGGGAAGATGGTAGTCATACCAGGATAATTGGGTACAAATTTCTTGCGATTTAGATATGGGGATATTCATAAACGCTCATAATATCAGTTTGTTAATTATAATCAAGAGGTATACACAGGGGAAGTTAAAAAAAAATTTGTAAAACATAAAATTTAAAAAAAAATGGAAAAAAATATACATACTACATATAGAAATGGTTAATTAGTAAGATACAACATATTCGAATTATATTAGATTTTAAAGACGTTGTTTTTGGGAGGAAAAAAATAGTGCTTGACAATTTCTAAAAAAAGATTAATGTCTTAGCAATTTGTGGTATTAAGTGGTGAAAAGTGGGGAAAAGGGATAACCGAATGTTCACCGGTGAGTACCATCACACAATTGATGACAAAAATAGGCTAGCCATACCAGCCGCTCTTCGCGAAGGTATAGATACGAAGACGGATGGAAAGGGGTTTTTCGTAACCCGTGGGCTTGATACATGTCTTTTTATGTATACGCCCAGGGTATGGCAGGGCGTCGTTTCAAAAATTGAACAACTCTCCTTTACCAATAAGAAGGCGCGTCAATTCCAGCGTCTCTTTTTCTCTAAGGCACAGAAGATTCCCGAATGTGACCAGCAGGGGCGTATATTGATTCCTCAATATCTGAAAGAGCTTGCCAGGATTCAGAAAAATGTAGTGATTGTGGGAGTAAGTAGTCGTATTGAGATTTGGAATGAAAACAGCTGGAAGGATTTTGAAACAGAACACAATGCGGCATACGAAGAAATTGCGGAAGAGCTCTTCCACATAAAGAATCCTTCTGTTGATATTGATATAGAATAAATGCGATTCCCTCTCTAGAGAGAAGAAATTCAATGGGTGATGAAACAAACGGTCTTCCTCATGTACCAGTAATGGTAGAAGAGGTAGTGAATTACTTGCATTTGCAATCGGGACAGCGCATTGTGGACTGTACGGTAGGCGCCGGAGGGCATGCAATCAAGATAATGGATAAAATCAAGCCTGGTGGAATATTAATTGGCATTGATAGGGACGCTGAAATATTAGACATAGCCGGGCACTATTTGGAAAAAACGGGAAGTGCATTCAAACTTTTCCATGAAGATTATGCAAATGTAGATGAAGTGTTGCGCCAGGCGGGAATTGATAAGGTTGATGGAGTCCTGGTTGATTTGGGAGTATCCTCTCTGCAATTTGACCAGCCGGACCGTGGTTTTAGTTTTTCAAAAGAAGGGCCGCTTGATATGAGAATGGATCGTTCACGGGGCGTTACTGCCCGGGATCTCATCAGGAGGCTCTCTGAACAGGAGTTGCAAACGTTATTCTGGAAGTATGGCGAAGAACGATGGTCACGGAGGATTGCAAAAGCTATCTGGAACGAGCGACGGAAGGGTAATATTAATTCAACAAGGGATTTGGCCGCAATAATCGAGAGAGTTGTTCCGCGTGGGAGGTGCACAATCCATCCGGCAACACGGGCTTTTCAGGCATTAAGAATTGCCGTTAATAAAGAACTGGAAGGGTTAGAGATTTTTTTGAATAAAATTCATAATTTTATGACCGTGGGAGCTCGTATTGTAATTATAAGTTTTCATTCGCTTGAAGACCGTATTGTAAAGCACGCATTTATTGAGAAGGCGAAACAGAATATATTCAGGGTAATAACCAAGAAGCCTGTAATTCCAAAAGACACTGAAATGGCAGAAAATGTCAGGTGCAGGAGTGCAAAGCTCAGGGTTGCGGAGAGGATTTGATATGGGTGTATCAAGGATATTATTAGTATTTGCAATTGTCATAGGAATGGCGATATTTGTAGTATGGGAACGGAATGAAGTTATAGGGATAGGGTATCAGGTGGCTGCTTTGCAAAAGAATTGTGAAGAGTTAATAGAAAAAAACAGGAAGTTGGAATACCATGTAAAACGTCTCAAATCACCTGAAATTATCGCCAATAAGGTACAATTACTCAGATTGCAGCTTGTTCCACGGGAAGAAACGGCAGGCATTATTATGATGGGTCAAACGAAGTACAAAGAGAACATGCTGAATGCTGTGAAGGCGAGTTCAAATAAAGGTTTGTATACGCAAAAAAATCCTTATTCGGATTGTTGTTCGTTGCACAATTAAGATATACACAAAAAGTAGTTTATGGAATGCCCTCCTCCCGGATGCTTTCGGGGCAAATGTTTACTTGTCTCGAAAGCGTCCGTAAAATTTGATATAAGAATGAATAATGGTAAGTGTTTAAATTTTTGGAATTATTAACGTGCCTCCTTTAAAAAGACATAAATTTCTATTGAATGTTATTGGGTGCGTTCTCGTCATCGCATTTATTGCGCTTGCTGTGCACCTCGGGCGAATTCAGGTCGGAAGCCATGATGAATTCAGCAAAAAGGCCAGGGGGCAGCAGTGCAAAAAAATTGAATTGCCGGCGAGAAGAGGCTCGATTCTGGACCGCAACGGAAATACCCTTGCCGAATCTTTACGGGTTACTTCAGTTTATGCAGACCCGGCAGAAGTTGAGGATGTTTCTGCCGTATCATATCAATTGAGCAGGGTCTTAAAGATTAACTCATCAAAAATAGCAAAGCTGCTGAATAAAGGCAAACGGTTTGTCTGGATTAAACGAAGGGTCGGGGATGACGAGCTTGCCGCTGTTTCAAAATTGTCTTTAAAAGGGATATATACGACCTGCGAGTATCATCGTTTTTATCCGCGCAAACAACTGGCCAGCCATATTCTTGGTTTTACCGATATTGACGGAAGGGGACTCGAAGGCATTGAGTTGTTATTTGACAACACGTTATCCGGTGAAGCTGGATATAAACTTGTTGATCGTGATGCGTTACAGCGCCCCATTGCAACCCCGGATGCAGAGGTAAAGTTACCCAGGCATGGGAATGGGGTTATGCTTACCATTGACGCAAATATTCAGCGTTTTGCTGAAGAAGAATTAGATGCTGCGTGCTTGAAATGGGAGCCACTCTCAGCAACGGCAGTGGTAATGGACCCCATGACAGGTGAGGTATTAGCAATGGCTAATTACCCGTCGTATGATCCAAATCATTTCATGAAATATCCATCAAAGAACAGGAGAAATTTCGCTGTTACTGATTGTTATGAGCCTGGTTCGGTCATGAAACCTATTGTTATTTCAGGGATATTTGAGCAGTGTCCAGTAAGACCAGATGATGTGATTTTTTGCAACAACGGCGTCTGTGAACTGGAGGGAAGGATTCTTCACGATACCCATGGCGGTCATGGCAATCTTACTGTTTCTGAGGTTGTTTCCTATTCAAGTAATATTGGAATGGCCAAATTGGGCCTGTTGATGGGAAACGAAAGGATGTACAATTATCTTAAGCAATTTAATTTTGGAGAAAAGACAGGTATTGAATTACCTGGAGAAATCGGGGGAATTTTTCGTCCCCTGAAGCAATGGTCAAAAAAGTATTCACTCATATCTGTTTCTATCGGGCATGAAATCGCCGTAACACCACTCCAATTTGTCACTGCATTCTGCAGCATTCCTAATGGCGGGTTATTACTCAAACCAAAAATCATAAAATCAACGATAAAGAACGACAATACCATAAAAGAACAATTTCCCAGTTCGCAGGTTGTCCGACGTGTAATCAACGCAAATATTGCGCGAAATGTCATGAATCCCATCCTGATGAAAGTTGTCACAGAAGGGACGGGAAAAAATGCAAATCTTCTGGAATATGACGTTGCTGGTAAGACAGGAACGTCACAAAAGGCTGGTGTTGACGGGAAAAGTTATTCTCATCAAAAATACGTTGGCTCTTTTATAGCGTATGCACCGGCTGGTCATCCGCGGGTTTGTGTGCTGGTAATGATGAACGAACCTAAAAATGGCGCATATTATGGTGGCACTGTTTCAGCGCCTGTTGTGGCAGAAATCATCAGGCGGTCGCTTCTTTATCTTGGTGTCGAACCATCAAAGTTTCAATTGGCTATGCAATAGGAGACCGTGTCTTTTTGTGAGTCAGAAAGTCATACACGATGCGCGTTAAAAATTTTATAATAAACGTTGCAGGGTGTCGAACAAGAGCAAAATTTGAGTAAACTTAAACCTTCTGGTTTGAGAGTTGAGTAATTTGTCAAGGATGAAGCCTTGAGTTACATTAAAACATTTTTGTTTTCCAAGGGGGGAATGGAAGAACACGCAAATATCCGTACTCTGAAATTATGTAAATATGCGTTTTTATGAGGTTGTCATAGGAATGTAAGAAGGGGAAAAAACCATGTTACAAAAAGAAATAGAAAAACAGAATTTCATTTTATGGTACAGCTTGTATGCGACGGAAAAAGAATTGGAAATGGCACGAACAAACAACAGTGAAATACTGGAAAGGCTTTTGAGGGAATACGCGGAGGAAATTGGTAAGATTGATAAATCAAGGCTTTTATATGAAAAAATTGTACACATAAGAAGTGTGCCAACACAGGGTTTTGATGCAACATTAAAAATAGATTATTTTCCCCCGCAAAGTATCGCGGAAGCGCTGGAAAAGGTTTAGCGATTGCGTATGAGATTAAGAGAACTTTGTTCATGCTTAAAAGAATATGATTCTTTTAACTTGGTAGAGCAAGAGGTAACGGGCATAACGTACGATTCCCGGAAAGTAAAAGCGGGATGCGTGTTTGTGGCTATTCAAGGTCATACGCTGAATGGTCACAATTTTATTGCTGATGCAGTCAGAAGAGGCGCTGTCGCGCTTGTTGTTGAGAAAAGGATTGATGTTCCTCTTTCGCTACCTTACATTGTTGTCTCTAACTCACGACGGGCGCTGGCGTTCATGAGTAGCCATTTTTATGGCGACCCGTCGTCACACATGACAATCATTGGGATTACGGGGACAAATGGGAAAACAACTACTTCATATTTTACAAAGTCAATTATTGAGGCTTCCGGTAGTTTGGCAGGACTGATTGGCACTATTCAATATCAAATCGGTGAAAATATAATACCTGCAAAAGAAACCACCCCCGCATCAGTTGATATACACGCTTATCTTTGTGAGATGCTGAAGGCAAAAATAAAATACGCCGTGATTGAGGCCTCTTCCCATGCGCTTTCCCAGCATCGCCTGGATGGAGTCCGTTTCCGTTCAGCGATTTTTACCAATTTATCAGCAGAACATCTCGATTATCATGAAAATATAAAGAATTACCGGGCTGAAAAACTTAATTTGTTTAAAGAATTAAGGAAAGATTCATTTTCCATCCTGAATATCGATCACAATACAAGTAAGCACTTCGCTGCATGTACAAAATCACAGGTAGTCTGGTACGGTATAAAGAGAAAGAACGCAGATGTTGCAGCGGAAGTAATGCAGATGAATGCCAATGGTTCAAGATTTAAGATCAATTCACCCTGGGGCAAAGCGATTATAGATACCAGGCTGGCTGGAAAACATAACATTTATAATGCCCTTGCGTCTGCTGCGAATGGATTAGCGCTGGGTTTTACCATGGAAACGGTAAAAAGGGGACTTGAATCTCTGAATGGAGTGCCTGGACGGCTGGAAAAAATTGACTGCGGACAGGACTTTTCTGTCTATATTGACTTTGCTCATACACATCAGGCATTACAAGTAATCTTGAGTACCCTTCGTGATGTAACAGCAGGACGCATTATCCTTGTATTTGGATGCGGCGGGGACAGGGATCGAAAAAAGAGGCCTAAGATGGGGCACATCGCCGAAAAATATGCCGATATCTTCTGGATAACCAATGACAATCCCCGTTCTGAGGAGCCGCAGAGTATCATATCTGAAATTCTCAAAGGGGTAAATAAGGAAGCTCTTTTTTATGTGCAACCGGATAGAAAACTGGCCATAGAGGAGGCTCTTTCTGAAGCAAAAAGGGGCGATGTTGTAATTATTGCGGGAAAGGGTCATGAACAATATCAGATATTCAGGGATACCACAGTTCCATTTAGCGATCATGGGGTGGTAAGACAGGCTTTATCCAGGCGTAAGGTATATGAACAGGAAAATTATACGGTGGATGTTCTGAAATGTGACTCAAGGCTTTAGAGTTTGTGCAAAAAGTCAGGTCTTAGGTGTCATTGCGAGCGAAGCGAAGCAATCTTTCCCGCTTATAGTTCCAGGCGATTGCTTCGGAAAAACCCTCGCAATGATACGATGACTGACTTTTTGCACAGACTCTTTAGTTTTGAATGGCAAGAACCACTCGAAGGCGCTCAATCCTGAATGATTGAGTTACCGCATATATTCAGTAATTTCAACATTTTTGAGAAGTATATGGAAACCTTATCACTTGAAGAAGTGGCAAAAGCTGTGTGTGGACAGGTCGTACCGAAGGGTAGAGAAGTAAGGATACGGGGTATATCTACAGACAGCAGAAAAATTCGAACGGGCGACCTGTTTTTTGCGATCAAAGGGGAGCGCCATGACGGTCATCAGTTTATATCACAGGTGATGAATGCCGGAGCATTGGGGGCTGTGGTTTCTCATGAATTTATATGGAATTCAGAACGGAGAGATTTTTTTCTCATTCGAGTGGAGAATACGACAACAGCTTTAGGCGATCTGGCGCAGTATTATCGCCGGACTTTGAAGACAAAGATCATTGGTATTACGGGGAGTAATGGGAAGACGACAACGAAAGAGATTACCTGGCATTTGTTATCCCATTGTGGCCCAACGATACGTTCACAAAAGAGTTTTAATAATTTCATCGGCGTTCCCCTGACAATCTTTGAAATTGAAAATAAACATCAATACGGTGTGCTCGAAATGGGGACAAATGCCCCGGGTGAAATACGAAGGTTGTCTGCGATTGGCGCGCCTGACGTTGCAGTAATTACCAATATTTCAAAGACACACCTGGAGGGTCTTGGAAGTGTTGATGGTGTTATGAGAGCAAAAGGGGAGATTCTGGAAAACCTCAGGAAAGACGGAACATTTGTATATAACATGGATAACCCCTGGTGTGTCAGGATTGCCAGCGGATTCCAGGGAAATTCACTAAGTTTTGGTTTCAGTCCTCAAGCCCGGATACGGTGTACCGATATAAAGAAAAAGGATACGGGGTATATGTTCACGATAAATGGAGAGATAGAAGTTTATAGTCCCATTCCAGGAGAACATAACATTCATAATTGTCTTGCGTCCTTTGCAGTATGCCACGCGCTGGGGCATAACATGAGTAATTTAAAAGATGCCCTTGCTTCTTGCAAACTACCTCCCATGAGGATTGAACAACAGCGTATCGGGAATATAACTGTTATTAATGATGCGTATAACGCAAACCCGGAATCGGTGAAAGCAGCCTTGAATTACCTGCGTCAGATGAATACCGGAGGGAGAAAGGTGTTTGTTTTTGGTGATATGTTAGAACTGGGAATGGAATCTCCCCAATTACATAGAGAAATCGGTGAAATAATTGCACACTCAAACATTGATGTAGTGTGGGCAGTAGGGAATTATGCACAGGAAACAGCAAGGGCTGCGATATTATCGGGTATGTCAGAAGAACGGGTTGTTTGTTTTAAGAATGCTGCGGATATTACGCTCTCAGAAGTTGGTAATCTCGAAGCGAATGACGCCGTGTTAATTAAAGGCTCTCGCGGTATGCGCATGGAAAATATAATCGGCAAAATAAGGGAACATTTCTCCGTGCCTTTACCGGTTCATAATGAGTGTTAAAAAAGATATCAAGAAATTACAGAAAGGAATAATAATACGTTGCTGTACCGTTGGTTAAATTCGCTGGAGATATTTCACCACCTATCTTTTCGTTTGTTTTTTGCCGCCTTTACAGCATTTTTGGTCAGTATTTTTTTTGGGAAGTGGTTTATCAAAAGGCTGAGGATTTTAAAGATTGGCGAGGATACGACGAAAACAGACTCTGAAGAACTCAGGCGGATGCATTTTGATAAAAAAAATACGCCTACCATGGGAGGTGTTATTGTCATTGTTGCCATCCTGGTTGCAACGCTGATGTGGTGTAATGTCTATAATGGATTTATTCTTTTGTTGCTCTTTACCCTGGTATGGTATGGCGTCATTGGATTTATTGACGACTACATCAAGCTTACCCAGAAGGATGCGCCTGGTTTAAGCGGTGTATCAAAGTTATTATTGCAGTCTGCGTTGGGACTCATAATAGGATTGGTTTTGTATTTCCACTTTCACAAGTATTCATGGGGCACACAACTGTCAATACCGTTGGTAAAAGATTTTAAACCCGATCTGGGTCCCTTTTACATACTGGCTATTGCCTTTTTTATTGTGGGGATGTCAAATGCCGTAAATCTCACCGATGGTCTGGATGGCCTGGCAATGGGGTGCAGTGTTATTGCGGGGATAGCCTTTGTTGGAATTGCCTGTGTTTCCGGCAGGGTTGATTTGAGTAACTCGCTGAAAATTACTCCTGTACCCGGAAGCGGTGAATTAAGTGTATTTTGCGCTGTGGTTGTAGGGGGAGGTCTGGGATTCCTGTGGTTTAATTGTTTTCCTGCGCAAGTATTTATGGGCGATACAGGTTCTTTAACGTTGGGTGGTGTTTTGGGGTTAATTTCCATTATTGTTAAACAGGAATTATTGATGGTTATTATTGGGGGCGTTTTTGTCGCAGAGGCAGTTTCCGTGCTCATGCAACGTTATTACTACAAATTGACAAAAAAGAGGATTTTTCGTTGCGCGCCCCTGCATCACCATTTCCAGTTTAAAGGATGGCCTGAGTCAAAGATCACCCACAGATTTTTGATGGTTGCTTTCCTTTTAGCCATGTTCGGTCTTGCAATACATTTTGGGGCTTAATGATGAAAGTGAAATCGTGGCATTTTCTTATTTATATTGTGGTTGCTCTCCTGGGCTTCAGTATTGTCACGGTGTACAGTACCGATACAGCGGCCTTTAGCGCAAATTCCGGAGTGCATCAGAGTATTTCTCTTCAGTTCATAAAACATCTTCTCTGGGTCTTTTTAGGTTCCGGCTTAATGGTTGCTATGGCGAAGATTGACTACCACCATTTGCAGAAACTCAGCATACCTATTCTTGTGGTATCTCTTGTTACTCTTGTGCTTGTATTAATACCTGGCGTGGGAACGGTTACCAACGGGGCCAGAAGGTGGATTCGACTTGGGAGCATAATGGGCGTACAGCCTTCAGAATTTGCCAAATTGGCGGTGATTATTTTTATTTCTGCTTATATCACTAAAAACCAGAATCGAATGTCGGAGTTCAAGCGGGGCTTCTTGTTGCCGCTTGGCATTGCCGCAGGAACAAGCGCACTCATTATTAAAGAGCCTGATTTTGGGACGTCGGCGCTTATTATTGCAATATCTGTAATTATGTTAATTATTGGCGGAATAAGAATTCGATATATTTTTTCTACGTTGTTAGCGGCGCTCCCGTTAATGTATGAAATTGTGTTTGGCAGTTCATACAGGCTCAGGCGGTTGTTGGCGTTTTTAAATCCATGGGCAGATCCTTCTGGCGCAGGGTATCACATCATTCAATCATGGATAGCCCTGGGATCCGGCGGTCTGACAGGGTTGGGAATTGGAGAGAGTAAACAAAAGCTATTTTTCCTGCCGGAAAGTAATAGTGATTTTATATTCACCATCATAGGTGAAGAATTTGGGTATCTTGGGGTGGTAACGATTATATGCCTTTTCCTCTTGTTGCTGTGGCAGGGATTAAGGATTGTCCACGCAACAAAGGATTTATTTGGTTTTTTTTTGGGACTTGGAATTACACTCATGTTTGGCTTGCAGGCAATTATTAATATTGCCGTTGTTTCCGGCGCTTTACCGACAAAAGGCATCCCTTTGCCCTTTGTGAGCGCGGGAGGTTCTTCGTTGCTCCTTTCGATGACGGGGATCGGCATATTGATTAATATTGCACGATTATCTGAAACATTGAAGACGGAGAATGAAGTACATATTGATGCAAAAGAATTGTGCAATAATATCGCGTATGAACAGGCGCCGGTAAAACTCTGGCACAAAATCGCACACAAAATAGCAGGCTTTTCCTGGTGATGGTGAAAAAATGACACAGAATACTGAATTGTATACAAAAACGAACCAAAGAGGACAGGGAGATAAATGCAGAATTTATTCCAATCCTCACAGGATAGATTTTCATAATATTATGGAGAAAAGGAGATGTAAAATGAAAGTAGTTTTTGCGGGAGGCGGGACTGGCGGTCATTTAATGGTTGGATTGAGTATTGCCGAAGAGGTACGTATAAGGTTTAATCAGGCGGAGATTGTCTTTTTTGGAACAGATAAAAAGTTTGAAAAGCGATGCGTTGAGCAACGGGGGTTCAAATTCCGGCAAATGCATTCAAGAAAATGGGAGAGATCCTCTAGCGGTATATTTGCATTTACCACCTCAATGTTTACCGGTGTTATCGAATCCCTTATTGCCTTAAAAAAAATAAATCCTGATATTGTTGTTGGTCTGGGCGGATATGCATCGGTTGCCCCCATTGTCGCGGCAAAATTACTGGGTTTTCCATCCGTATTGCTTGAGCAGAATATTATTCCGGGAAAGGCAAATCGTTTTTTATCCCGGTGGGTTGATGAGGTGTATTGTCATTGGCGGGGTTCTATAAAATGGCTTGATAAGGCAAAAGTTGTCCGTGTTACCGGCACGCCAATTCGTAAGGATGTCTTATGCGCCCAGAGACAACGTTCTGCCGAAAAGTTCGGATTAAGTCCTTCCAAAAAGACGATACTGATTACCGGCGGCAGTCAGGGCGCACAATCAATCAATGAAGTTATTTTAAGGTGTTTACCGAAACTGGAACAACGATCAAGCGAAGTGCAGGTAATCCACATTACCGGTGAACGCGATTATGAGAAGGCAAAAGCAACGTATCAGCAAACGAAAATTGATTCGTTTGTATGTGGCTTTTTAGATGATATGGGAGCTGCGTTTAGTATGGCGGATATCATCATTTGCAGGGCTGGCGCTACGACCATTGCGGAGATTACCGCAATAGGTATTCCGGCAATATTAATCCCGTATCCTCATGCTGCGGATAACCATCAATACTGGAACGCAGTGGAGTTGGTAAGCAACGGCGGGGGGTATTTGATACAACAGTTTGATTTAACACCAGAAAAAATTATTGAACTGGTAAATGACCTTTTAATGAATAAAGAAAAATATGAACAAGTGAAGATGTTCAGTAAAGGATTGGGGATTCCTCATGCCGTAGGAAGGGTTGTTGATAATATGTGCAGGATGGTTGATGTAAAGTATGCACAATATGCCCTCACCGTTGGTTAATGAAAACGGGGGATAATTACCCGGCACGGAGTTGTTTTTATGTGCTTCATTTTTGTTTCTTTGTTGGGCAGTTTTATTTATAATTTTATCCTTCCGGTTGCGGCAGTGCCGCGTAATGAAATGTAAGAGGGCATGGGCAGAATGAAAACATACACGTCGTCATTGGAGAATCAATTTAATTATCAACTTTTACGTGGGCGTTGTGTATATTTTATTGGAATCGGTGGTATCGGGATGAGTGCGATTGCACGTATTCTCATAAGTGAGGGATGTGTTGTCGTTGGGTCAGATGTTCGGTCATCGTCACTGACTTCGACATTGGAAAAAATGGGAGCCAGGATCAGCACAAAACAGGATGGAAGTTTCATGACGTCTGAAACCGATATGGTGGTGATATCTGCCGCTATTTCCGAGGACAATCCGGATCTTAAAACAGCTCGTCAAATGGGTATTAACGTGGTAAAATATTCTCAGATACTTGGTTCGCTCATGAAAGAGAAACGAGGTATTGCAATCAGTGGTACCCATGGCAAGACAACAACAAGCGCAATGGTTTCTACCGTATTAAAAAACGCCGGATTAGATCCTACCTTTGTGATAGGCGGCGAAGTGCCCGATATCGGCGGGAATGCGCACCTTGGGAAAGGTAATTTATTTGTAGCGGAGGCATGTGAATATGACCGGTCATTTTTAAACCTTGCGCCGCAAATAGGGGTAATTACCAATATTGAAGAAGACCATCTGGACTATTATGAAAACATCGAGAAGATAACAAATGCCTTTGGTGATTTTGCATCTTTGATCTCAGAAGACGGCCTGTTGGTTGTAAATAATCAAGATACGAATATAGCTGTTGCCGTGAAGAGAGCGAGATGCCCGGTAGAAACATTCTCGCTGGATAACTCTTCAGACTGGCGGGGTGAAATTCTATCGACGGGTAACGGAATAAGCCGGTTCAAAATATCCAGAAAAGGTTATGGGTATTTCGATGACTTTTATCTCAAAATACCCGGTTCCCATAATGTATTAAACGCATTGGCTGCAACGGCGGTATGTACATATATTGGTGTTGATAAGGATACCATTAAATCTGCATTGGCATCGTATGGCGGGGCGAGCAGGCGGTTTCAAATTATTGGCGTACAGCGTAATATTACCGTTATTGATGATTATGCCCATCATCCAACAGAGATACGTGTTACCTTAAAGGCAGCCCGTGAATTTTATCCTGAAAGAAGGATATGGTGTGTGTTTCAACCCCATCAATATAGCAGGACGCGCCACTTATTACATGGATTTGCCCATTCATTTCATTATGCAGACAGGGTAATATTTGCAGATATCTATGCAGCGCGTGACAGCGAGTACGAGATGACTGCGGTAAGTTCCAGGATGTTGTGTGAGGAAGTCAGTAATAGAGGCGTTGACGCCCGATTTATTCCCCAATTAGGTGATATTGTGAATGAATTGTTTGCCGAAGTAAAACCAGGGGATATCATCATAACCATGGGCGCTGGCGATGTATGGAAGGTTGCGTATGACTTAACTTCAAAGCTAGGGGGTGTTAAATGAAGCCAAAGAATATTGTTGTGTTGATGGGGGGGATTTCTTCAGAGCGTGAAGTTTCCCTTCGGTCGGGTAACGCAGTGGTAAATGCTTTAATCAACGCGGGATTTAATGTGACCCGCATCGATGTGAAAGATAAAAAGATTGAAGAACTCGATTGCATGGATGTTGATGTTGCTTTTATTGCCCTCCATGGATGTTTTGGAGAAGATGGCGATGTGCAACAACTGTTAGAATCAAAAGGCATCCTGTATACAGGTTCAGGCGTAAAGGCCAGTAAGCTTGCGATGGACAAATTGGCAACAAAACAACGTTTTATTGAGGCCGGGTTAAAAACACCTGATTATATTACCGCGATGCATTTTCAGGAATTCTCCGAAGTAGAAGCGTCGGTCAGAAAATTTTCCTTACCGATCATTATAAAACCCACGAAAAATGGTTCAAGCATAGGAATATCGATTGTGAGAGATATGGAAGATCTCCAAACAAGCCTGAAAAATGCCTTCGAGGTTGAATACAAAGTACTTATCGAAAGATACATACAGGGAAGAGAGTTTACTGTCGGGATATTGGATGATAAGGCATTACCCATTATTGAGATTAAACCAGCTACAGAATTCTTTAATTATGAGGCGAAATACAGGGATGATAGAACGAAGTACCTCGTAGTAGAGCCTGCTTTGGAAAAAGACGAAGGCGCTGGTCTTGATTCTTCCAGTGTGGGATTCTTGCCGCCGTTTCTTTACCGTAAGGCGCAACAATTGGCGGTGAATGCGCACAGGGTGCTTGATTGCAGAGGGTTTTCAAGAGTAGACTTGATGATGGACGACTGTGGTGAATTTTATTTATTAGAAGTGAATACAATTCCTGGCTTTACTGAAAAAAGCTTGTTGCCCAAGGCAGCAAAGGCTGCAGGAATAACTTTTTCCGAGTTGTGTGAAAAAATTGTCGAACTTGCCTTTCGGAACTTCCACTACCCCACAGCGTTTGAGGACAAGCTTGTGACTATAAATGAATCAAAACAACATTAAGCATGCAATAAAAAGCTATTTTAATCTTCAGCTTTTCGTTGATTTCATTTCTGCAAGGATACAGGGGTTGAAATCTGTACTCTACCCTTTTCTGCTACGGTTTGCCATCTGTGCATGCATCATAATTTTTGGAATATGGGGAATAAAAACCGTATGGCATTCCTTGACAAATCTGGATATTTTCAACGTCAGTCCTTCAACCTTTTCTTTTAATACACCCCCCTGGGTTACCGACCGCTTTTCGGCGGACATAAAAAAGGTAGCCGCATTAAACGCACAGTATGGCATGTTTCAAAACAATCTGACGCAAAAAATAGCCGATGTTTATGGCGGGGTAGTCTTAATTAAGAAAGTAGATGCAATTCAACGGATATTTCCCAATAAATTATATATAAAACTCACCCTCCGTAAACCAGCAGCTATCGTTAAACAGGGAAATCATAGTTATCTTGTGGATGATGAGTGTGTATTATTGCCCAAAGAATACTATACGTTGTCGAATCCTGATTATGATAGTCCCCATATCCGGAGTACTAAATTATCGAAGGTACCCTTTTATGGCTACGCATGGAATGACAAGGGTGTGCAGGCAGGGATAGCGTTATTAAAATTTCTCAGGGTAAATAATATTCACAACCTTTTTAAGATTGTGGCAGTAGACGTTTCAAATGTATGTAAAAGACGTACGACGGGCAAAAGCGACATTATTTTATGGACAGAGAACAACACACAGATAAAATGGGGTTGTTCTCCTCTTTGTAATGCCCCCAATGAACTTTCTGATGATGAAAAACTGCAGAACCTGCTCAGTATAGCAAAGGCAGAAGGAACAAACCTGAAACAAATGGAATATGTTGATGTGCGCTTCAAAAAACCTCTGGGAAAAAGGTGGGTGAAAATTAATGAAAGTGATTTTGTAGAAAAATAGAAAATATGTTAAGAATCTGTAAAACCTGTTTCCTCTGTTGAGAATTCAGTATAACAATAAAATTCACACATGTTGTGCGAAATAGAGAGCAAACACCAACTAACCAGCCGCACGTAAGAAAAATGAGGTTGGTGTAGCTAAAATAGATTGCAAAATCTTGTTTTTCACGATTTTGATTCCATGAAGCTTTGTCAGATCATGCCAGAGTTCGTGCAGAAACTGTGGTTGCGAAGATTCATACGCAGGTTTCTTTGCTTCAACAGTGGTACGATCTGGATAGAGATGCTTGAACACACTATACGCAAGAATCACCAGAAGAATATGGTTCATGTATACCTCAAGCGTCTGAAATTGATACGACCCAAAGTACAAATACTATTTGAGTTCTTTAAAAAGTACCTCAATTCGCCCTCGCAAAAGATACACATAACAGATTTTTCTGGAAGAAAGTTTTTTGCCCCCTTTGCCTTTGATGATAGAAACAACGATAAGCCATTTTTCCAGAACTGTTTTGGTTCTATGATGCAGGAGAATCTTGGTAATGATCGTGTTTGATAATGACTGAATAATGGTTGTCTCCTTGTTGAATAAAGTGTTCATGAAACACAAACCTATTATGTTCAAATAAGAATACCCTATATTATGCTATTCTCAACCCTTATTTTTCAGGCTATTGCAAGCCACTTAAACTCACTGCCCTTACGGGTGGCTGATTAGCTGGTCTTTACTCTCTATTTCACGCAACGTTTGTGTAGTTAGTGCTTAATTGCGTTGGTTGTCACTCTGTCAACTGATTCTGTAATCCTCGAATTGTGTGCTTTAGAACGAGAAATGGTATAGCGATTATTTTCGCAATTAAGCACTGGCATATTGCTACAGTGTCATTTCCACCCCTATTTTCACAAGAGTGAAATTGTCCCTCCGAAATGGGAAGTAGGGATTCGGGGAAATAGAGCAAATTGGATTTTTTTTGCAGAAATGACAACCTTTTTCTGTCGTCTACTATAAGTTCTTGCAATAGAGATTAAGAATGCGAAGATTGTTATGAAAAAATCTAAGACTAAACAAAATAAAATTGTCCCGTATTTCATGGGCATTGCCCTTGTCGCGATCGCGACTTTCCTGGGGGGTCTCATTAGGGAAGCTATTGAGCCTACGAATATTGTCATTTTCTATCTCCTGATTGTTGTGATGACCGCTGTCTGGTGGGGAAAATACCCGGCAATCATGACTTCATTGATGAGTGTTTTGACGTTCGATTATTTTCTTGTGCCGCCCTATTTAACATTTGCGGTTTCTGATGTCCAATATATTTTTACCTTCATTGGACTTTTAGCCGTGGGATTGGTGGTCAGCACCCTCGCGTCTAAATCCAGGCAACAGGCAATTGAAGCCCGGGAACGGGAAGATCAGACAATTATACTCTACCGCTTGAGCAAAGATTTGGCAGCATCTGATTCTTTAGAGGCCGTGCTGCATACCATCCGAATGAGTGTGGGAGAAATATTTGATTGCCGTGTTGCGGTTTTTCTGCCGGCAGACCACGGGATAAAACCGGGTGGTTTTGACCTTGGCTT
>JAXMAC010000026.1:0-3807 GCA_046350595.1 Candidatus Brocadiaceae bacterium
TGTCGTTAGTAGAAAAGCAGGTGGCGTAAAGGGTAGAGGTTTTGATTCAAATTGCTCACAAAAAACCTACAACTATAGAGTATATTTTCGTGTCAATAGTATAATAAATATAATCTTGTCAATCCTGTCTAAAAATATTATTTTTGTGGAAATATTTCAAAATGCCAAGAAAAATTCCTACAGGCAATAAGGTTATAACCATCATAATAATTGATAACGCAGACACAATATGTTCCGGGCTGTTTACCATAATGGTGAATAACGCGATGGGAAAGGTTTCATGTCCTGGTGGGTAGATCAGTATCGTTGTACCCAGTTCTCCAACGCAAAAAATAAAACACATTAACCATGTGGTAGTTATTCCTGGAAACTGAAGGGGTAAAAAAATCTTTTGTATGATTTTGAACCACGAAATACCCGTTACCGCACCGGCGTCTTCCTGTGAGCCAGGAATTTGTTTAAAATAATTTGTCATAATACGGCTGGAGAGCGGTAAGAATCGGGCGACATACCCGATTATCACAATCCACCAGGAACTGTAGATATTTTGAAGGAAACCCTCCGGCCTGTTGCATAATTTGATAAGACCCACACCGGTTACGGTCGCCGGTATGGCAAACAATACCCAGATAAATGATGAAATACCGTTCCTCAGTCTGGTTCGGATTTTCTCGGAAAGGTATCCCAAAAAGAAACCGATGACACATAAAAGGGTAGCGCCGATAACCCCGAACAAGAGGCTATTTTGAATACTCTTTTTTACAAGACAGAAGGCGTCATAATATGCAGATAAGGTTTGAGCGGTTGCAATAAGGGCGCTTAAAGGAATAATAATGGATATACTCAGCGTAAGGATACAAAAGATAACTCCAGGAATGGTAAGCCATTTTTGATGGTACTTTAACGTGCCGGAAGACGGTTTCCTTCCCAGTATTTCAAAAGACTTTCCGCGGAAATATATCAGTTCTATAATCAAAAAAGCAACGGTAATGGCTATGAGGGGAAATGAACTGGCTGTGGCTGCCCTTTCATTGTAAAAGGCGCTGAATTGGGTGAATACCTGGGTTGTAAGGACGTTGATTTGCAGGAGCGACGGTACGCCAAACTCAGAGAGTGCAAGGACGAAAACAATCATCATGCCTGAAAGGATGGCAGGCGCAATAAGGGGTAGTGTGATTCGCCGAATCGTTAAAAAAACGTTTCCGGTGACCAGTCCGCTCTCTTCAAGGCGTGGATTGATATTTTTTAACGCATATTCCGTTATGAGCATGACAACGGGATAGAGATTGAACGACAGTACCCATGCGCCGCCATAGACACTATAAATAAAACCTGAGATGGTTCCGGGTGAAAGCGGTGTATAGTGGGACAGGAAGGTATTCAAAAAGCCTGTTTTGCCGAGAATACCTGACCATGCAATTCCTGTCGTGTAAGAAGGAATAATTAAAGGGATAAGCAAACATACTTTAAAGAAATTATTTAAAGGTATAAGTGTCTTTGCAAGAAAAAATCCCGTGGGGATGCCCATAAGACACGACATGACCGTTGTAAGCGAGGCAAACAAGAGGCTATTTGTGATAACAGGCACATATTTCAGCGTGAGAAAAATATCCCGGTAATATATGAACGATACATTACCATGTTCATAGATAGAATTGCCAAACATCCAGGCAATGGGGAGAAATGTAATACAGAGGAACAGGGCAAAGAAAAATCCGAGGGTAAGTGTTTTTGAATTTAATATCATATTTTTACAGGCCGCTCCTACGGAACTTCTTTATAGTATTGGTACGAAAATGCACATTTTCATGCCCTTTTGTGAGCCTTCGGTTCATGATTGTTTACCCTGTAAAAACTTCTTTTTTTGTAACTTTTTCATAACCCTGTGTACTTCTTATCAGGAGGTGAAGTTTATTTATGAGGGAAAGATTGCTTCGCTCCGCTCGCAATGACCCCAGACGACTAAAGTCGTCACTACAAACGATCGCAATGACAACGTACTGTTGCTATCAAAGTGCATGGTAAGTGTCATTGCGAGGGGTCTTTTTCCGAAGCAATCTTCCCCGCTTTCACAAGAGAATTGGTTGCGGCGTAGCTGCGCTACGTATTTGATTTAATTTATACAATCAGACCATCCTTGATAGAGAACAAGCGTTAACTTAAAATGACGGATCAATTTAAGCGTATATTGCCTCTCCCTTTATCCCATACGTGTTAAGTTAAGAAATAAAAACACTGCGAGTGAATAAAATATTGATTATGCAATCCCGAAGGGATGTTATTATTATAGCATATCGTTATGCAAATATTGTTAACCCCGTAGGGGTGACATGGTATCATTATTTTCGCACTATTTCACCCCTACGGGGTTGAACATTGTGGTGTGTTTTTTTCTATAACCATATCATCCCTTCGGGATTTTTCCGTCTGCCTGTTTTCCCTATGGGCTCTTAACTATTCTGAGTCTTTACAAGTACTACAAATGAAATCATGAATGCTTAAAGTTTAAGCATTTATGATTTCTTGTTTTATATTAATCGCAACTTACTGCTATCATTAGTACTTATAGCAATTTATTATTTTCTTAACTTAACACGTATGGGACATAGGGGGAGGAACAAGGTATTAATGAAACGCTGTGCTAACCACGGACCCGATTATAAAGATGGAATTATTGTTTGGTAAAAAGATACAATGTGATCATCAATATCCAGCCCATTGCTTGAGAAAATCGCTAATCTCATCGAGTTTTTTGGCAACATCGGAGTAATTAACGTCAACACCTTTTATGTTTTCAATGGTTGTTACGTTATCAGGCGTCCGCACGTCGTACCGGATGGGCATCTGGGCACATGCAGCCCATGCAAGGCTTTTTTCAACCTCCCTGCTCAGGAGATAATCAATTAATTTCCTCCCGTTTTCCTGATTTGGACTGTTTTTAAAGAGACAAACCATATTGGGCATAAAAAGCGTTCCTATCGTTGCTTGGTCTGGAAATACCATTTTTACCGGACATCCTTCTTTCATGGCGACGTTGGCATCGTCGGTATCGGTAATACCCGCCTTGACTTCACCCCGTGCAACGAGTCGTTTTACCTCGCCATTCGAAGAAACAATTTTTACGCCATTGGCCTTCAGGTCGTTCATGAATTTTATGGCCTTTTCATCTCCCAGGGTGATAAAAAGGGCTGCTATATGTATTGAGGTAGTTCCAAATAACGGATTTGCAATCGCTACCTGATTTCTCCAGACAGGTTTTGTGAGATCGAAAATGGACGAAGGCCTCTCATCCGTGCTTACAAGGTTTGTATTGTAAAGAATAATACGGGATCGCGCCGAAAAGCCTGTCCAATGACCTTCCGGGTCTTTGTATGTATGAGGGATATCGCCTGCAGCGCCTGAAACGTATGGAGCGGTTAAACCCTTTATTTTAAGTATAACGGGACGCACCGGATCGCCACTCCAGAATACATCGGCCTTTGGTTTGTTCTTTTCAGCAATCAGGCGATTGACCAGACCGGTACTCTTGGTTTCTTCTGTATCATAGATGGTCATTACCTTTATGCCGGTCTTTTTTTCAAATGCCTGAAGCACTGGTTCTGAAAAGACCTTATCGATTGAGGTATAAACAACTACTTCGCTCCCCGCATAACATACCTTTATCATCGCTAACAGGGCAAACACTGTAATCATAAAAGACTTCATAATCCACACCTCTCTTTTTTAACCGATGAAATAAATGATGACTGAAATGGAACTCAATTTGGCATATTTCTTTTAATTGTTTGATTTACTGCCGATTAAGAA
>JAXMAC010000026.1:3907-5506 GCA_046350595.1 Candidatus Brocadiaceae bacterium
CGGTTCCACCGCCGAGCGTTACGTGACAGGTAAGATTTTTAAGATACCACGAAAAAATACCCGTGCCCTCAGGATTTACACCAGACGAACCCTTTTCCGTAGGAAACAGACATCCCGTTTCCGTGGCAAAATTGGGTACCCAATTTCCACCATCTGAACGCCACCAGACCTTCTTATAAGAAGCGGCGGTATTGGCAAACTGTTTTTCCTTTGTACCTCATGTTCCAACATATTCGCTGTCAATTAATTCACCCACAGTTTCTAAAACGATCTCACTATCCCACGGTAAACCATAATTGAAGCGAATAGCCGGGACTTCCAGCGTTATTTTGTCATGACCGGGATGGCTCTGCTCACGAAGTCCAAACAATCCCAATTCTATTTCAACTTCATTTTTCGAAACCACATCTGCATCCGTAGTAACAAATGGCCTCAATGCGAATACCGTTCTGGACAAAACGAATCCCTGCAGCATAACTATTATTACGAATAACGAAATTCTCATGTATTACAACCTTTTTATTTATGAGTGATGCGGCAAAAATTGCTGTCTGATCATCCATAAACGATTGCTTATTATAACGGTTTAAGTCATAGTGTAGCATAGCCACAATTAATGTTCCCTTATAAAAGTAGGAAGATTGCTTCGGAAAATAAAAAATAATTTCGCCATCTTCGGAATCTTCTTATGTAAGTATTTCATGTTATACCCCCTTTAATAATTGTTTTCCCTGATATTGTAAACGCAAAAATAAACGATGATAGTATCAGCGTAAAGGCAATGATGAGAAAAGAATGGTAATAACTCAAATGTGCCAGGAGAAAACCGGTTAGTATGGGTCCGGCGGCATGTCCTATATCAAAGATACTTCCAAACGTTCCCATGGCTGCGCCGTAATTCTGTTCCTTACAAAACTCAGCGACCATTGCCGCGGAAGAGGACGTTACAAACGCCTCGCCAATACCAAAGATTGCTGATAAGCAGAGGAGAAGATAAAAATTGTGGGCTAATGGGATGCATGCAAAGGGGATAGCGCATATCCACATTCCTGAGAAAATAATGGGTTTTCTTCCATATCGATCCGATATTTTACCCATAACAGGTTTTGCTAAGATCGTCGTAATAATCTGAGCGCCCCAGAGTATCCCTGCATGAAATGGGCTGAGATGGGCAACAGTAACGGTATATATAGGGAGAAATGCCTCCAGTGCGCCTACGGATAGATTTTGTATACCCTCCATGTTACTCGTAATAATTACCCGATAATCGCTGACTACTTCTTTTATGCCTTGTAAGAATCTCTGAAGGGTCTCTTTTAAGGTAATCCTGCTTTTCGAATCGTGTACCTTTGAACGACTTGAAAGGAACAACTTGAGCGTGAAACCCAGAGATGTTAAGCCTATCATACCACATATAAAATAAGCGATATGGAAATGTTTTATAGCATGAGAGCCATTATTCGAAAAATAATTAAGCACATAGCCACCAAGTGGTGCGCCAATGAGGTTTCCTATAATAGTAATAGAAGAAAAGAGGGAAAGTTGTTCACCTTTTTTATTACCTGCGGTATCCGCTATCGTTGCCATGGCAACGGGGCC
>JAXMAC010000026.1:5606-36090 GCA_046350595.1 Candidatus Brocadiaceae bacterium
CCCAAAGTACTGAAGATTTTCTCTCAATCGGTGTTCCATAATCTTTTTTTATAAAGCAAGACTTTAGTCTTGCTCGTCAAATCATAGCGCAGCTAAGCCGCAACCAATAATCTTGTGAAAGCGGGGAGATTGCTTCGGGAAAGACCCTCGCAATGACACTTACTATGCACTTTAATGGCGCACGGCACGTTGTCATTGCGAGCGAAGCGAAGCAATCTTGCTATAAAAATCAATGAAAATTATGGGTTCGCTTCGCTTTGCCCGCAATTTCTGCTTCAGCCGTTCCTCCTTCGCAATGACACAACAGTTAGCTTTTTGCGCAGGTTCTAAAGGCTTGTATTACGGTAATATTGATAAAGAGCATCAAATATAGCTATTCCTTTTTCGAGCAATTTACTATCATCCCTGAACTTGTTTTTGAGCCCGGCAATGATCTGTTCTATGCCTATAACTTCTCTTCGACCGTATTTGTTGTCTTTTAAATCAATGTCGTGAACGATCTCGCCAATGGAAAATAAAGCAGCGTCTTTCAGGTCAAATGCCTTCAGAAGCGTCTCGAAGGTACAATTATCTCCGACGTGGGTAAATTCCGCACCGTACATATCGAAAGGTAATGATTGCTTTGTTTTTTCATCTTTTGACAGGAACACAAAACGCGCCTTTGTATCTATAAATCTTTTGATAAGCCAGGCAGATGCTATGCGGTCGATATAAATATCTCTTCTGGTTGCCCACGTCTTTCCTGTGTAGTCCTTTTTTTTGTGTATTTCCTGAATGGCGGTTAATTTTTTCTCCGCTTTTTCAGATATCGTATCGAGCTTTTTCTGAATAAACGCTATTTTTTGAGAGACCATTTTCTTTTGCGGGGCGTTAAAAAAATCAATACGAAGTATATCTTCAGCATCTTTTTTTATTTCACGCAGTTTTTTGTCAAATTCATTTTTCAGGGTGTCGGTTAATCCTTCCGTTTTTTCTGTTTGTTCTATTTTCCGCAAAAAATTCTCGCTTGTGCTTATGAGGACGCTATATTCCCTGTCGCATGACTCGTGAAAGGCCTTAATAATTTCTTTATCTTGCGTCCTGTCAAACGATTCTGTAAGAAACAAGGATGAATCGCTCCCGCTATCCCTGATATACTTACAGAGCCATTGCATAGTCTCTTCATGTTCCTTTGAATAGGGGAGTATGTAGATGGCGTTTTTAAAGAGTACTGCCCCGTGCTTTTTGAGATCACGCCAGACCTTTACCCGGAGATTTGGCGTATCCTGTGATATTTGGTGAATGAAAAGTATCCATTTCGGCATAATGTTTTTTCTGAATAATTGTTATATTTGTTACACTGTGTAATAAATATAACAATTGACAAACGTTGTGTCAATATATAAAGTCTGTTTTCATGTAATTCAAGGCTTTAGCATTGTTTGTTTCGGCTTTAACGCTCTTTTCCGGTTTTGGGCCTGGTACGCTTCTCATGCCGGCATTTTCAATCTTTTTTCCCGTAGAGGTAGCAGTGGCGATAACGGCTATTGTTCACCTGGCTAACAACATCTTCAAATTAGCGTTAGTTGGCAGGAAGGGGGATATCGGGATTGTATTAAAATTTGCGCTTCCTGCTTCAATTATGGCCATTACAGGCTCATTTCTCCTGAATTATTGTGCGAGTATCCACTCCATTGCGGAATACACCCTGGGCAGCAGGATATTTTCTGTCACGGTTGTTAAATTAGCAATGGCATTCATAATTGCCGGATTTGCCGTCCTTGAACTCAACCAAAGGTTTGAAAAACTCTCTTTCGATACAAAATATCTACCGATGGGTGGAGCTCTTTCTGGTTTTTTTGCGGGCTGTCCGGACATCAGGGGGCGTTTCGTTCTGCCTTTTTACTGAGAACAGGGTTTGAAAAGGAAAAATTTATTGGAACGTCAATCGTTTCTGCCGTGGTAGTAGATGTGTCCAGACGTGCTGTTTACGGGGTTACATTTTTTTCTCATAATTTTGCCGTGCTTAAAAACAAGGTTGGCATTGGACTGGTTATTGCCGCCACGCTGACTGCGTTCCTTGGCTCGTTTATTGGTTCACGTCTGATCAGGAAAATCACCATGCGTACCATTCAAGTCGTTGTTGGAGTATCATTATTTATCCTCGCACTTGCCCTTGGGGTTGGCCTGGTACGATGCCTTTGATAAAAAAGATGTCTTTGTTTATTTTACCAAACCCCCCCATACCCCGTGGAAGGCGTAACCTTCTTTGGTTCATAGAGGACAACTTCCCACCCTTCGAGGACGTCTTTTATTTTATGGAGAAACTTGTCTGCTTGTGCACCGTCCATTATCCGGTGGTCAAAGGAGAGACTAAGGTACATCATAGATCTGATTGCAATTGCATCATCAATAACTACAGGCCTTTTTACTACAGCCCCGACTCCTAAAATAGCTGCTTGGGGTTGTAAAATGACCGGTGTCCCGAAAAGGCTGCCATTGAGACCGTAATTGGTGATGGTAAACGTGCCGCCCTGAACGTCTTCGGGTTTTAGTTTCTTTGCTCGTGAACGCTGGGCAATATCCTGGATGTCCCGGGCTAACTGAAGCAGGTCTTTTTTATCGGCGTCTTTAATTACCGGCACAATAAGTCCGTCTTCGAGAGACACTGCAATCCCCATATTAATAGAGTTTTTCTGAATAATACCTTCATCTGTCCATGATGAGTTCAATATGGGGTGTTCTTTCAGCGCACGAACTGTGGCGTGGGTGATAAAGGGGAGATAGGTAAGGTGGATACCGTCATTTTTTAAAAGCTTATCCTTATTCAACTCACGATAACGCGCAACCCTGGTCATGTCGACCTCAAACACCGTTGTTACGTGTGCAGCGGTCCGTTTGCTCTGTACCATCCGTTCTGCGGTAATCTTTCGCTTTGGACTTATAGGAATAAGCGTTTCTTTTTCAAATACCTTTTTTTCTGCCTCTGGCGGCGGGGTTGCAGTGACGCCGGTTCTTGCTGCCACATAATCCAGGATATCCTTTTTAGTAACACGCCCGCTTTCACCGGAGCCCTTTATATTTTCTAAATTAACACTGTATTCTTTTGCCAGTTTTCTTACCAGGGGTGAATATCGTTTTTCTGCTTCATCTGATTTCTCAAATATCTTTTCTTCATGCCCAACGGGGACCGTTTCGACTTGTTTTGCATATTCAGGCAAGGGCGAACGGCCGTTTGCCCCTGCAAATTCTTCTACGGCTTCAATGTGGGCAATAACAGTCTGTACCTGCAGTGTCTTCCCCTCCGGATAAAGGATCTTTTTTATGACGCCGTGAACGGGTGATGGCACTTCGGTATCGATCTTATCCGTGCTGATTTCTACGAGGGGCTGTTCCTTTTCGACCCTGTCGCCTTCATGTACAAGCCATTTCAGGATAGTTCCCTCAACAACACTCTCACCCATTTGTGGCATGATTACATCGACCGGCATGTTTAATCTCCTCCCTTTATATTTAATAGCGCATTAACTTTTCTACTGCAGCAATAACATCCTTTGACTGTGGAATAAAGACCTCTTCCATCTGGGCGCTAAAGGGCACGGGGGTATCAGGGGCTGCAACACGAATTATGGGACCGTCCAGATAATCAAAACAATGTTCGCTCATCAGGGCAGAAACCTCGGCGCCCACGCCGCCCGTTTTCGTTTGTTCATGTAAAATTACTGCCTTATTCGTCTTCTTTATTGTGTCGAAAATGGTTTTTTTGTCTAAGGGCAAGATTGTTCTCAGGTCAACGATTTCACATGCAATGCCGTTATCTTTAAGTGAGCGGGCAGCTTCAATTGCTGTATGAACCATTGCGCCATAGGTGATAATTGATACGTCGCTGCCTTCCAAAGCAATACGCGCCTTTCCGATAGGGACTATGTAATCCTCTTCAGGAATGGCGTCCTTGATACGCCGATAGAGATATTTGTGTTCGCAATAGATAACAGGGTCATTATCACGAATAGCAGCTTTTAATAATCCCTTCGCATCGTATGCAGTAGCAGGCGCTACAATCTTGATACCGGGTACGTTAAAAAAGAACCCTTCGATATTTTGCGAATGGTACGGTCCGCCATGGATATTTCCACCATAAGGCGCACGCACAACAATGGGCGTTGGCGCTCCCCATCGGTAATGGTTTTTTGCCGCCACGTTTACCAGTTGATCAAATGCGCATGAGATGAAATCAGCGAATTGCATTTCGACAACAGGTCTCATGCCTACCAGTGCAGCGCCAATAGCTGCGCCGGTAAAGCCGGATTCTGAAAGGGGGGTATCCAGAATGCGCCAGTCACCGTATTTTTCATAGAGCCCCTCAGTTACCCGAAATGCCCCGCCGTAAGCCCCAACATCCTCGCCTAAAACGAACACGCCAGGATCGCGTGTCATTTCTTCGTCTAGCGCCTCTTTGATTGCCTCTAAATAGGTAATTTCTTTCATATCATTCACTCCTGGGGATTATTATCTTACAAATAATATTTTGACATTTTCGGCAAAAATATTTTAAGTAGTGGCAAGGCGCGCCTTGCCACTACGGTCTTTTCCGACTTGTTCGGGTTAGGCGCAATCACTTAATTCTTTAAAGAGATTTTACGTTTCTTCAAGAGGAGATGCATAAACTCCTTTAAAGCATTCGCCAGGGTCGGGGTATGGGCTTTCTTCCGCAAATTTCTCTGCATCTTCAATTTCCTTTTTTGCCCGTAAATCAATACCATCCAGTTCCTCTTTTGTGGCAAAAGAGTTTTCCTGAAGATACTTTTCCATGGTGAGCATGGGGTCTTTTTTCTTCCATTCTTCAAGAAGTTCTTTCGGGACATATTTTGCGCTGTCATGTTCAGAATGGCCGTGCATGCGCATGGTCTTACATTCTATAAATGTTGGACCGCCGCCGTTTCGTGCAATCCCGCACGCATCTTTTACGGTTTTGTAAACTTCTACAACGTTGTTTCCATCCACGATCTTGCTGTTCATGTCATAGGCCAGGGCGCGTTCTGCCACGTTCGTGATTGCCATTTGAAATCTGACAGGAGTAGAATATGCATATTGGTTATTATTACAAATAAATACGATGGGTAATTTTCTTACCGCGGCAAAGTTCATTGCCTCATGAAAATCGCCACGGCTCGTACCCCCATCTCCGGTGCATGCGGCTACAACCCTTTTTTCTCCTCGTATTTTAAAGGCAAGCGCGGCGCCGGTTCCTACGGGATAATTATCTGCAAGATGGCTGGGGAAACCAAAGACGCCAAAATTCAAATCACCCATGTGCACGTTTCCTTCTCTACCGCCGGAAACGCCCGTCCTTTTGCCCAGGTAATGAGCCATGATACGTTTTACCGTAATACCACGGACGATAAAGACCCCCAGATCTCTGAAATAGGGGGCTGCAATATCGTTTTTTTCGAGGGCGTAACTGTAGCCAACGGAAATCGCCTCCATTCCATTACTCGTCCACACACCGCCTAATATCTTTCCCTGATGATAGAGTGATGTAACACGGTCTTCCAGTCTGCGTGTTAATTTTAGGTAGTAATATAAATTAAGTAAGTCTTCCCGCTTGATATCCATCATTATCTCCATTTTACTTTTCTTGTGGGGCGACGAGCCTCGTCGCCCTACATCTGTAACAGTGATAGTCCTTAACGTTTAGTAGATATGCGAGATATTGCGTATCTACCTTTTTCTCCCTTGCCCTTCTGCATTGATGAACATGCGCAGGCTGAAGCCGTGCGGCTACTCGTTGATGATACGCACCTGCCCCATTGCTTCTCTACCTATGGGTTTGTTTTCGCATGGTCACAGTTACTCCATGCTGAATATCCGATGGCATACGGACGCGCAAATGACCCGATGTATGCATTTATCCTGTAAGCATAGGTTGCGCCAGAACTAAGTTCTGTGTCGCTGTATGACGTTGTATTCCATCCTTTTGTTGCTAGTAACCCCCATGCATTTGCGGATGAACAATCGCCATCCTTCCGCTCTATCCGGAAACCACTCTCGTTGGCGCTTGTATCAATCCATAATAGGTCTATCTGGCTTGAAGAAGATGCAGTTGCCTTGAGATCTTTCGGTTTGTAGGGAACTACCACCACGTTGGTTTTGGGAGAACACCCGGCGCTGTTACATGCCGTGATATAATAACTGTACGTGGTTTTAGCGGCGTTGCCACTTGCGTTGGTATCCGTATGGCTCGTTGCATCTTTCCCCTTTGTTGCATTGAGTTGCCACTTACCGGAACCCATCCTTCTATAAATTTTAAATCGTTTTTCATTCGCGGATGTATCATTCCATGATAGTTCTATCCTGTTATTTGAAAGCGAAACCGCCCTCAGGTTTGTTGGCGAATTGGGCGAACCTGCAACACCTGTCCTCGCTTCTGTGCATGGAGAATAATCAGAATCGCCAATATCATTGTATGCCCTCACCCGGTATGCATAGGTGGTATCGGGAGACAAACCTTCGTCCGTATAGGTTCTGATATTTGTGCCGACATTAGCGATTTTAGTCCAGGGACCTTCAGGGAGAGTGGTGTCTTGCAAAGTTGTTTCTGCTGTTGTTATCTCTAACCAGTTACTGTCTGATGAACAAGCCCCTTGTTTTCGCTCAATCTTAAACCCCTTCTCATTGCATGACCTGTCACGCCATGTGAGTACAATTTTTGAGAATGAAATTGCCACAGCGGCAATGGGGGAGGGTTGTTGTGGAATGGAGGGTAAACACTTCGCAGTGGTCGCATACTTGAGGTTGTAATTACCCGCATCATAATAACTGATATGCACATTGCCGTCCTTATCCAGCGCTATTGATGAAAAGTAACCTACCCATTCATCACTATCCACCGTTGTCGTTACCCATACACCTGTCTTATTGGTTGCATACTTGAGATAGTGGGTACGATCATCATATTTTGCCGTATAACTAATATGCACATTGTCACTCTTATCCAATGCGATGGAGGTATACTCACCTGCACCTCTTCCGTCTCCGCTATCCACCGTTGTCGTTACCCATGCCCCTGTTTTATTGGTCGCATATTTGAGATATGCACTGGTATAATCATAATAACCGATATGCATTGCCGTCCTTATCCATCGCTATTGAGGTATACTGACCTACCTAACCATTCTCCGCTATCCACCGTTGTCGTTACCCATGCCCCTGTCTTATTGGTTGCATACTTGAGATCGTCATTAGTATCATCCCAATAACTGATATGCGCATTGCCTTCATTATCCATCGCTATCGAGTTATACCGGCCTACCCATCCTCCACTATCCACCGTTGTCGTCACCCACTTCCCTGTCTTATTGGTCGCATATTTCAGGTCTATATTAGTATGATCATAATAACTGATGTGCGCATTGCCTTCATTATCCAGCGCCAGGGAGGTTTGCATACCTACCCATCCTTCACTATCCACCGTTGTTGTTACCCATGCCCCTGTCTTATTGGTCGCATACTTGAGGTCTATATTAGTCTGATCAAAATAACTGATATGCGCACTACCGTCCTTATCCAGCGCTATAGAGGTGCTCATGCCCACATCTCCTCCACTATCCACCGTCGTCGTTACCCACATTCCCGATTTATCGGTCGCATACTTCAGGTCCTGGTTAGTCCAATCATAATAACTGATATGTGCACTGACGTCCTTATCCATCGCTATGGAGGTATGCATACCGACGTATCCTTCACTATCCACCGTTGTTGTAACCCACGTCCCCGTCTTATTAGTTACATACTTTATATCTTTATTAGTCTGATCAAAATAACTAATATGCGCCTTGCCACTCTTATCCAGCGCTATTGAGGTATACCAGCCTACAACTCCTTCACTATCCACCGTTGTCTTTACCCAATTTCCTGTCTTATTAATCGCATACTTGAGATCAGAAGTATTATCATCATAATAACTGATATGCACATTGCCATCCTTATCCAGCGCTATGGAAGTATACTCACCTGTCCATCCTTTAGTATCCACCGCAGTCGTTGCCCATATTCCTGTCGTATTGGTTGCATACTTAAGATTGTTATTAGTATCATCGTAATAACTGATATGCACATTGCCATCTTTATCCAGTGCTATGGAGGTATACAAGCCTACCTCACCTCTACTGTCCACTGTTGTCGCTACCCACGACCCTGACTTATTGGTCGCATACTTGAGATTGTAGGTATTATCATCATGATAACTGATATGCGCACTGCCATCCTTATCCAGCGCTATGGAGGTATACATGCCTACGTATCCTTTACTATCCACCGTTGTTGTTATCCATTCCCCTGTCTTATTGGTTGCATACTTGAGGGCGTTATTAGTCCAATCATAATAACTGATATGCGCATTGTCATTCTTATCCAGCGCTATGGAGGTATACATGCCTACCCATCCTTCACCATCTACCGTTGTTGTTGTCCATGTCCCCGACTTGTTAGTTGCATACTTGAGATCGTCATTATTCCAATCATAATAACTGACATGCGTATTGCCAGATGTGTCTAACGCAATCGATGTGTAGTATCCTACACTGGGAGTTGCATCAATTGTATTATAGCGCCATGTGTTTCCATCGTAGTACGCATAGTAAAGGCTATCACCGCCGTATACAATATGGGGATAACCATGAACGTCTGTAGCAATTGACCTTGAATAGAAGTCAGAAAAGTTTTTCTGTGCGTCTACAACGTACAGATTCCATGTATCTGCCGAGGTATTTGCAGCATCACTTTTTCTATCCGGTCTTTTTTCACGAAAGGCATGACAAGAAGGGTCTTTTACCCCCATATCCATCATCCCATCCCTCTCACGAATAGGATAACGAGGTGCTTCACGCCATTGGTGAGGGTTTCCGGATCTTTTTTCCATCATTTGATGAAATGGATCAATTATGGCAGGAGCCAACTCCCGTTGGCGATCAGATTCTTGTTTGTTCCCTGAAAGGCTGATGACGTTATCGGCTACAATATGTTGGCTTACACCCCCTTGCGCAGCACGAAGAATATTGGGCAACAAAACGAACAGCAAAAGAACTACTACAGATAACTCGTTCCTTTTCATTTTATTCCCCCTATTCTTTTGTCCTAAAGGATTTTCTTTTTCCATACACGGTGCCGGCGCTATTCCTTGCTGCTGCACGGTAATAATACGTTTTACCCGATGATAAATTACCTATTTTCTTTTTCATTACAACAAAAGCCGTGCCGGAACCCACGCTCCATTTCGCAGTCTTACTGCTATACTTACCAGTTGTAGTACCATACTCAAACCATGCCCTGGTAGGTAACTCATTCGGATTCACACTGCCATTGAGTGTTGCCGATGCGGATGTTACTTTCGTTGCTGGCTTTGTTATAACCACTGGACCAGAATTTATCTTTGTCACAAAGGCATCCCCACGACCGGCATTTGCTCCCTGGATAGGGTTCTGGAGGGGAAAGTCGGTAGACCCTGCTCCTGTTATGTAAGGATTCCCCCCTGTGTCTGCGGCAATGCCAAAGCCAATATCACCACCACTCCCGCCCAGGTATGTGGAGTATACAAGGCTACTACCAGCGGCATTTATCTTTGTTACAAAGGCGTCAAAAACGCCAGCCTTTGCCCCCTGAATAGGATTCCTGAGGGGAAAGTCTGTAGAATAAGTCCACCCTGTTATGTATGCATTCCCTCTTTTGTCTGCTGCAATGCCTTCGCCATACTCATTATAGCTTCCTCCCAGGTATGTGGAGTAGACAAGAGTACTACCACTGGCATTTATCTTTGTTACAAAGGCATCAATAACACCGGCATTTGCTCCCTGGACTGGATTCTTGAGGGGAAAGTTGGTCGATACAGTATGTCCTGTGATGTATGCATTTTCCGCTGTGTCTACGGCAATGCCATAGCCACCGTCATAGGCAGGTTTTTGTAGGGGACCACCTTCACTCCCGCCCAGGTATGTGGAGTAGACAAGGCTACTACCAGCGGCATCTATCTTTGTTACAAAGGCATCAGAAATACCACCCATATTCCCCTGGATAGGGTTCCTGAGGGGAAAGCCGACAGACTCAGTACTCCCTGTTATGTACGCATTCCCTGCTGTGTCTACGGTAATAGCAAATCCAAAATCATGCTTCTCTCCTCCCAGATATGTGGAGTAGACAAGTCTACTACCACGGGCATTTATCTTTGTTACAAAGGCATCCCAATAACCAACACTACCCGGACCTGCCTGGATAGGGTTCTTGAGGGGAAAATCGCCAGAAGTCTGCCCTGTTATGTATGCATGCCCTCCTGTGTCTACGGCAATGCCATGGCCAAGATCACCACCACTGCCTCCGAGGTATGTGGAGTAGACAAGACTACTACCATCAGCATTTATCTTTGTTACAAAGGCATCATCGTAACTACCACCATGCGCTCCCTGGATAGGGGATTTGAGGGGAAAGTCGGTAGACCGAGTCGACCCTGTTATGTATGCATTCCCCCCTGTATCTACGGCAATGCCATTGCCCTCATCATACAAACTCCCGCCTAGGTATGTAGAGTAGACAATATCACTACCACTGCTATTTATCTTTGTTACAAAGGCATCATAACCACCTCCATATGTCCCCTGGATAGGGTGCTTAAGGGGAAAGTCGGCAGAACTAGTATAGCCTGTTATGTATGCATTTCCTGCTTTGTCTACGGCAATGCCATGGCCAACATCAACTTCACTCCCATGAAGGTATGTGGAATATGCAAGCACCGGGTCTATAATGAGTGGGTAGTCCTTGTTGTATGACGCAACCTGGAAACCGTATATAAATTGCTGATTGCCGACCGTGCCACTCTTGTCATTGCGAGCCGAAGGCGAAGCAATCCCGTCTTTGGGGTTATAGGAGATTGCTTCGTCACTACCGCTCCTCGCAATGACAAATCGACCTTCAATCTCCTTCCTCTTTCCCTCTATCTCCTGATATACGTACGGTTTCTTCTGTATCAATTTGCCTCCTTTGAGGCTTATCTCCAAGTCCCCTTCCCCAGTAACTCTCACATCCTCTATCTCGTCATACAAAAGCTGTACACGTGATGGGCTTGCGCCGGGGTTAACAACGATGTCATACTCTAACTGGCGGTTATTTCCATAAAACCTCATGTCAATATTCTTATAAATGCCTTTGTAGACCACAGATTTATACGTGGGGATATTCGTCTTCCATTTTTTTGGGTCATTTCCTATGAGATAATTAACCTTGCATTCCTGCAGTTCCTCAGCAGTGATTTCCGAATTACTAATGGCGCCAAGGAGTCGGAGTTTTACGATTTCAGATTTTGAGTTGGTAGGAACCAACTCCTGTTGGCGATTGTCCTGAATTGTTTGCGGGCATGCCTCATCAGAAGCATCGCCTCTAACGGGGCATATCGCCGTCGGGAGACGGCTCCTACCAGACACATGCCGACTTCCTTTCGTATCCTGACTATTGTCGCCTATCTTCCGTCTATTTGCCAATGACAGACAAATCCCTCTTTTTGTAAAGAACGTGGTATGTCCGTTCCCCTTCTCATAGAATTTTACCTGCTCATTTATTTGCCCTTGATTCTCAATAAAATACAACGGCAGTTTTCCGTAATTTTCCTGTACCTTCACCCTTGTTGCGCTATCTTCATGGTTGTTGTCTTTTTCTGTGGAGGAATTTTTTAATGGAGAAAATGATAGCGTTGCCTTGTCTATAGACGGTTCCGATGCGGAAATATTGGCAGTTAATACTGCAAATACTAAAGACACGACTGCCGTAAATAAAAGATAACCAAGCCTTCTGCTACTCAATATAGTCATTCTCATGTTCTCTATTACCTCCGATTAATAAAGGACAAAGCAAAATATTGAAGGTGGATACGGCGTAAAAACCAACGCCTTAATCCACCCACACATAACTTGTTAGATCCCTCCGGTAATAGCCCGGTCGATTTCCATCTGTGCCTTAAGTTCCAGCACATGGTTTGTAAGTTCTTCTATGTGACAACTCTCCCATTCTGCAAGGGTTAACAACATCTTCCGCGTAGCGGGTTTTGAAGCTTGTAATGCAGCGCGGTAGTAATAGGCGTAAGATTCCTGTTCCCTTTTTATTGCCTCCATGAGTATTTCCATCATGGACAAAGGTTCTGCTGTCTGATTCATCTTCATCCGTACCCCCCTTTAATTTGTTTAAATTCTTTTAGGTCGTTTAAATTGTTATTGAATGTAACGGTCTTAAACCGGTTAATTGTGGATTTCTGATATTTTTGTGTTGTATCAATACCTTGAATATTGTTCCCATCCCTTCCGGATGAAGAAAATTCTTTACCTTGGGTATGGTATCAATATCATTATTTAACCTTTCAAGGATACCCAGGGCAATTAAAAAATGGGATTGTTTGGCAAAACCCGTCATTTCAAGTCCGCATGTTTTTCCTGCATTCGTCAGGTTGGTGAAATCTACATGGGCAGTGATGTCTTGTTCGCCTGGTTGTTCGTAATAGTCTTGATTTACCGTATGACGGTAAAAGCACCGTAAAGTTCCGTTACTGGTGTTTCCCCGATATATTCCATCAAACGTATCGCCGTAATCAATAGTAATGACAAATCCTTTGTGTAATTTTTCTGAAACATGTTTGAGCCATTGAATGGCGTTTAAATTTATTTCATACACCTGGTTTTCATTCAGATGCATTTGATAATCGTTGAGAAGATTTTTTAATTCCTGCGTTGATACCTCGTCTTCAATTTCAATGAATTCTTTATCATTATAACCCACGTAGATTTCTTTTAAAATGCCTTTATTTATTTTAATCCGATGTACCGGTAAGGCGTCAACAAACTCATTTGAGAGAAAACATCCCTGAATTGTACTGAAGGAAAACCCTTGTTTTGAGTAAGTATGCCAGGAAACCTTATTATCCGAAATAAGGTGGAGAGATTCCAGAAGCAGCTTTTGTTTTTCTCTCATACAGGGATTAGATTCCACGATAATGTAGTGTAGATGTTCATAAAATGCCGGATACTCTTTTTGCACGTGCCGAAAAATGTCATAACACAGCCATCCCCTATTTGCGCCCATCTCAACAATCGTGAATTCTTTTTTTCCCGTAATCCGCCACATCTCTTCCAGTTGTTTTGCGATCAATTCCCCGAATATCCTGTGAACGGTGGGACTGGTATAGTAATCGCCAAATTTTCCAATGCGCTCCTTATCTGAGTGGTAATAACCATATTTTGGGTGATAAAGCGCCATTTGCATAAACTCGGCAAAGGTGATTTTGCCCTTTTTGTGTATGTTTTCAATAATAAAATCTTTCAGCAAAAGCATAACCAATAAATCCAACACAAATGAATCAACGAAGAAGTATGACCAGAGACTATGATTGAAGAAGAATTCACCGAAACATCGAGTTATGAGGGTGGATTAAGGCGTTGGTTTTTACGCCGAATCCGCCAATAATATTTTCAGGAAAGGTGGATTCGCTCTCGCTTAATCCACCCTACCGCAAATCCGTATAAATAAAATGAAAATTCCTATAATAAAAAAAATACGGGAGCAGGTTGGAAACCTGCCCCCGTTTGTGTTTTCAACAACAAACCTTTAGCACTAAATCCTAATTCTACAATTTTTTGTATTCCGCCCTGAACCTAAGGCTACTGGGAAGCAGTCCCGTTGGAGATTTAACAGATAAAGACAACCTATCATTAGCGTTTATAAACACTTCGTCAAGGTTAAATGTTTGTTTTCGTATTTTGCCAGAACTTCTGACCACATTTAAAGGCCATGTCTTTTTGTCAAGGAGGTTTCCATTTTCATTAAAGTGCCTGCAAATGATAGACAACCGTTTTGGATAAGTGGCAGACATATTGTTTAATTGACCCGAAAAACTCATATTCCCCGGTGGCACCACATACGTATTTTTAGCCACTATGTCATACAAGGAGAATTCCTCTCCTGCATCGAGTGAATATGTTAAATCAAAGCAAAATTCCTCGTACCACTCGCAAAAAAAACATCCACTAAATGTTAACGGAAGAACTGCAAAAAACAAAGTCACCAAAAAAAATTTAAGTTTAACAGCCATACTAACGCCTCCTTTCGATGTGTAAAATATAAAGTATCTCTCTGCTTTTTCTTCACATATAATAACGCAAGGCTGAAAGATTACTAATATGGACTATACTTGTTTATAGGGTGTCTTTAATATTACATGACTATTATGAAAATTTCTTCCTTTTTTTGTATATCGTAAAATAGGTTATTAAGTCAAGGGTAAAAGTGGCCGCTTCCCATATTTCCCTTGACATGCAAAGTATAGTTGAAATAATTTGATTTTATGTGCGGAATATTGAGGATATATGTCGTAACGCAGCGAAACCCGCATTTGAATATGAATATAAATAAGGCACTTGAATTTTATGGACACACTATATAGTAAAAAAAATAATCGATAGAATATTTTGAGATTTTACGGTTATTTATAGTATTATCGTGTAAAATTTTATAGAGAAAGTTTTTTTTGCAACTCACGTTGTTAAGCGCGATTTGGTTGCAGCTTTGCTGCGCTGGGCACCTTGACAAAATGTAAATTCAAACGAATTATGTTAGGAATAACGAAAAACAAAAATATTATAATAAATCGCCGGAAATTACTTTCTTGTTTCGGTTGGGGTTTTATTGGCGTATTCCTTACAACGGTATTAGGTTCAATGATCAGGTTCTTCTTTCCCAGAACGCTCTTTGAACCGCCAACAAGGTATAAAATTGGATACCCTTTTCAATACACGCCGGGAGTGAGCGAACGGTTTAAGAAACAGTTCAGGATTTGGATAGTCAGAGAGGCAGATAAATTATATGTAATCGAGGCGAAATGTACGCATCTGGGATGTACCCCCAATTGGCTTGCAACCGAAGGTAAATTTAAGTGTCCGTGTCACGGGAGTGGGTTTACACCCGATGGGATTAATATAGAAGGTCCTGCGCCAAGACCTCTGGAGCGATTCAGGGTTGCATTGGATGAAGGTGGGCAGATAGTTGTTGATGAGGGTGTCAGGTACAGGGGAGAACGTGGTGAATGGGGTAAGGCAGGCGCATTCTTAAAGGTATAAAAATGACTAATAAACCGGGTGAAAATATTTTCGCAAAATACAGAGATATGCTGAAAGAAAAGGGATTGTTTGGCATGTTCAGGGAGCTGACGGTAAATTCGCAGGTCTGGAAGTCTGTCTTCAGGCATACCTTTGCTGACACCCCAAAGAATCGCATGCTCAAGGTTGTATCAAACGTATTCATGCATGTGCATCCGGCAAAGGTAAAGAGACATGCGCCCCAGTTAAAATATACCTGGTGTATGGGTGGTATTAGTTTCTTTCTGTTTCTGGTGCTGACGTTTACAGGTGTGTTACTGATGTTTTACTACCGTCCTACTGTTCATGATGCGTATTGGGATATAAAAGATTTAAAATATCAGGTGCCTTTTGGGGCGCTTTTGAGAAATCTTCACCGATGGAGCGCCCATCTCATGGTTATAACGGTGTGGTTTCATATGTTTCGCGTATTTGCAACGGGTTCGTATAAGCCACCGAGGGAATTCAACTGGTGTGTGGGTGTTGTCCTGCTGGTAATTACCCTTCTTTTAAGTTTTACCGGTTACCTGCTTACGTGGGATCAATTGGGATTTTGGGCGGTAACTGTCGGCACGAATATGGCCCGTTCAACTCCGTTATTAGGACACGAAGGTCCTTTCGGAGAACAACTTGGAATGACCGCTCACAACGATATTCGATTTGCGCTTTTGGGTGGTTCTCTGGTAGGCGGCAATGCCTTGTTAAGGGCTTACGTATGGCATTGTATAGGGTTGCCCCTGATCATCAGCGTATTTATGATGGTTCATTTCTGGAGAATTCGCAAGGACGGGGGTATTTCCGGCCACTTTAAAGATTTATTTATTGGAATTTCCATAAATACTTAGGTGATTCAAATGTAGAGCGACGAGCCTCGTCGCTCTACACATGGTGTTAGCCAAACTATAATTTTCGTTAAGAATGTTGAATTTGTAACTCGTGAAAGAATATAACCTAATTCATAGCGCAGCTACGCCGCAACCAATTCTTCTGTATGAAAAGGGGGGGGGGATTGCTTCGGAAAAGACCCTCGCAATGACACTTACTATGCTCTTTGATGGCACACAGCACGTTGTCATTGCGAGCGTTTGTAGTGACGACTTTAGTCGTCTGGTGTCATTGCGAGCGGAGCGAAGCAATCTTTCCTCATAAACAAACTTCACCTCCCTGATATGAAGTACATATGACCAGAAAAACTTGCAAAAAAAGAAATTTTTACAGAGTAATACTATAGAATTTGACCATGGAAAATATCTGGGCAATTATAACAAGGGCTGATAATATCCCCATAGTCGGTTTATCAATTCTGTTGCTGTTCTTTACAGGGATTACCTTTGCCCAGGCATTCAAAAACGACAAACAGGCAAAACGGAGACGGGGTAAAAATGGAGAATAGTCGCTCATGAACTATACCATAATTAAGGCCGATGACCATTGGTTCAGGGAAAATATCAATTGCCAGTACGCATGTCCTGTGAACACGCCTGCCATGAACTATATAGAACGCATCATTGATGGAGACTTTGATGGTTCGTTGCGGCTCAATTTCATGGCAAATTTGTTTCCTCATATCCTTGGCAGGGTATGTACTCATCCTTGTGAAACGGCATGTCGCCGCGGTATTATTGACAAACCCATTGCAATATGTGCACTCAAAAGGAGCGCTGCCGATTTCGCAACGAAAAAATTTCCACAAAAACCATCAGCCATTACAAAGACAGGGTATTGTGTCGCAATAATAGGCTCCGCCGTCAGTCTTGCAGCAGCGCATGATTTGGCAGTTAGGGACATGATGTCATTATCTGTGAAGCCCTGCCCGTTGCTGGTGGGATGTTAACGGTGGGGATTCCTCCTTACCGGCTGCCCCGAAGCTCGATAGATGATGCCGTGAATTGGATAAAGGAACTTGGGGTTGCCATCCGCCTGAATAGTCCTATAGACACCCATGATAAATTTGATGAACTCTTAAAAAAATATAATGCAGTGTACATTGCTGCCGGGGCGCATAAATCGCAGTTGCTTGAAATTCCCGGTGAAGATTTTAAAGGAGTAATGCACGGCGTTGTCTTTATGAAAGACACAAATCTCGGAAAGGTAAATGTTGTTCCTGAAAAAGTAGCGGTAGTTGGGGGTGGTTTTACTGCTATAGACTGTGCGCGTTCCGCACTCAGGCTGGGCGCAAAAGAGGTTTCTCTTATTTACCGGAGGACTTTGGCGGAAATGCCTGCCGGAGAAATAGAGGTAAGGATGGCAGGGGAGGAAGGTATAAAAATAAATTACTTAACTTCTCCGGTAAAGATAATGGGAGGATATGACAAACAGGTAACTCATCTGGAGTGTATAAAAAACAGGCTGGGTGAGCCGGACGACAAGGGACGGCGTCGTCCAATACCCATTGAAGGGAGCAATTTTGCCATATCTGCCGACATGGTAATCGCTGCTATTGGACAATCACCAGACGTAGGGTTTTTGTCAGATAAATTTGGAATAAAGATCAATCACTGGGGGATGCCTGTTGTAGATTCAAAGAGTTTTATGACAACACGAAGCGGTGTGTTTGCAGGGGGGGATTGTATAACGGGACCGAGAAACGTAATTGAAGTAATTGCAGACGGGCGGAAGGCTGCAAGGGCAATACATAAATTTCTTACCGGACAAGAAAAGAAAGGATACAATTTTTTTTATAAGGAGAGTTCCCCGTCTGAAAGAATGCGTGACTATGATGCGGCGCCCGGACAGAAACAAGACGCCCTTCCCATGAATAGCCGATGGGACATTAACGCAGAAGTTGAGCAGGGTCTTTCCAGAGAAAATACCTGCAAAGAGGCAGGACGTTGTCTCTTGTGTCACTATAATATTTTTATTGATGAGAAGTGCATATTATGCGGCGGTTGTGTTGATGTCTGTCCGTACAATTGTATCTCCATGGTATCCCGTGAAAACATTGAGGCAACAGATGCGATCCACGATGATAGTGTTGTTTCAGGCGATTGGGACGCCGCTATGGTTATTAATGAGGAGAAATGTATCCGCTGCGGTTTATGTGTAAAACGGTGTCCTGTAGACGCGATCACGATGAAACGTTTTGTATATTCAGAGGAATAAACCGTGCAAAGGTAAGGAAAAAGGATTCTGTAAAGCTGGTATGGGATACGGAACCCCGAAGGGCGCCGAATCCAAAGGATATTGAATTCAAGATATCAGAGATCGTGCTTTCCAAACCTAAGATATTAAGGGTAAATATTCGCTTTCATTTAGAGATACTTTATTGGGTGAAGATACCTTAGTTAGCGGTAGAATTTAATAATCTGGAGAATTAAAATATGCAGGCAAAAGAGACGAAACTCCAAGACATTATTGAAGGGACAAAGCAGTACGTCATTCCTCTTTTTCAGCGGACTTATAGCTGGACAAACAAAGAATTGGAAATTCTATGGAAAGACCTCGCTGAACTTTGTGAAGCAGAAAACCCGCGGTCGCATTTCATCGGCTCAATTGTAAATATGCCGACTGTTTCAGTTCCTAAAGGAGTTGCAAAATTTTTACTGATTGATGGCCAGCAACGCTTAACGACAATCTTTATTTTGTTAACTCTTTTGCGCAACAAAGCAAGAGAAATGCAAAATCAAGAATTCGCCGAGGAAATAAATAATACCTTACTTGTTAATCCGTACAAAAAGGACAACGACTTTTTCAAATTAATGCCTACGCAGGATGATAGAGACACGTATAAGAACTTCATCAATGGAAAATCAAATGAAACCGACAATCAACTTACAAGGGCATACAACTTTTTTGACAAGAAACTCAAACAAATACAGTTTAAACATGAAAAGATAAAAAAAATCATTTAGAGTTTAACAAATATTTCTCTCCCCTCTCCTCTTGGACACGACCAGAAATTGAAAAAAGATCAGAAATATTAACAAAACAAGCGCTAGAAATATGGTGTTACTTCGGACAAGATAATTCTGCTTTATCTGACTTAAATGAAGTTACAGGTACCACTCCAACAGAGCTTAGGATTTTGGGACAGCAGTTTAAAGTTCAAACATGGAGAGATGTTTCGGAGTGTGACAGTAACTTGATGAGAAAAGGTCTAGCAAATCACTTTAGTTATTGAGGATTGGCCTAAAATGGAGTGAAAGAGGCGAAGGATATATTGTATTGTCATGATAAAAATTCTTTTTTGTAAGTATTTCACAGTCACGCTTACCTCTTATCAGGAGGTGAGGTTTGTTTATGAGTGAAAGATTGCTTCGCTCCGCTCGCAATGACACCAGACGACTAAAGTCGTCACTACAAACGCTTGCAATGACAACGTGCTGTGCGCCATCAAAGTGCGTAATAAGTGTCATTGCGAGGGTCTTTTCCGAAGCAATCTTCCCATTTTCACAAGAGAATTGGTTGCGGCTACGCCGCGCTAGGTAGTATGCGTTTAAACGGATAGAGAAAAAGTTGTTGTAAGAGGAAATAAACCAGCTACAGTAATAACTATGTACTATGACAGGGGGCCAAAATGAGAATTAAGGTTGATCTAGAAAGCGATGCCCTTTATTTCAGATTAAGTGAGGATGAAATAGAAGAAAGTGAAGAGGTTGCAAAAGGGGTGGTTGTAGATTACAGTAAGACCGGTAAGGTTGTCGGGGTTGAGATACTTCCTGTGAAGGATAAGTTTACGTTAGAAGAATTGTCAAAATTGAATGTGGAACTGCCAACACTATTGATAAAATAAATATGGAAAAAAAAGATAACAAAACAGAAGCACCAAAAGATAAAGGCAGATACAGGGCACTGGCATTTATTAAAGGCCCCACGCTTGCAAAGGAAAAAGATGCCGAAATAACCGATAATGAAATACCGACATGGCCGTATTTGTTGAGGAAAGAGTTTTTGGCGGCTATCATTTGTACAATCATCCTGATTGTCTGGTCTATCCTCCTTGATGCGCCGCTCGAGGAACTTTCAGACCCAACCATGACTCCAAATCCGGCAAAGGCGCCGTGGTATTTCCTGGGACTTCAGGAAATGCTCGTTTATTTTGATCCGTGGATTGCCGGAGTCGCTATTCCTGTGCTTATCATTATTGGCCTCATGGCCATTCCCTATATAGATTTTAATCCAAAAGGTAACGGGTATTACACCTTCAGGGAACGGAAGTTTGCCATGCTTACCTTTTGTTTTGGATTTCATTTTCTGTGGATATTGCTGATTATCGTTGGCGTCTTTATGCGTGGGCCAGGCTGGCTCTGGTTCTGGCCATGGCAGGAATGGGATCTCCACCGGATTGTAGCTGAAACAAACTACGACCTGACGAGTTTTATCGGAGTTAATTCAAAATCGCCCTTAGGATTTTTTCTCGGCGGCGCAGTGGTGATTGGTTACTATGTAATGGGCATAACAATTCCCTATCGTTTTATGAAGGCAAGGAAAAGTGTGGCGTTAGAAAAACTGGGCTTTGTGAGATATTTCATAGTGTCGTTTCTGTTCCTGTCTATGATGGCGCTGCCTATAAAGGTATTTTTGAGATTTGTATTCCATATAAAATACCTGTGGGTAACGCCGTGGTTTAACATTTAGACACAATTTATTATTAATGGACATGCGGTTGCGTCTTGCTGTGCTGTGTAATGTTGTACTTAAAATAATAACACCTTTGAGTGAAAATCACTGGAGGGAAAGACGAAATATGAAAAAGACCAAACTTGTTAGTAAACATGGAGGCCGGAGCAAGGCAAAAAGGAATTATGTAGACGAAATATCACAGGAGTTCGCAACTAATGTAAGAAAAAAACTAGGGAATCGCGTAAAAGAAATTATTCTATTTGGCTCACGCGCAAGGGGCGATTTTTATGAGGGATCTGATTATGACATTTTAATTGTTCTTCATAAAAGAGAAAAAGATTTTCAGGAAATGGTTCTGGATGAAAGTGTAGAAATAATGAATAAATATTATGCCTTAATAGGATTTATTGTTTGTGATGAAAAAGAATGGGAGAGAAAAAAACGATTTCCTATAGGGTTGAATATAATAAAAGAGGGTGTGGAATTATGAAGCCAATCGGCGACATTGATATTATAAAGGCGATGCTCTCAAAGGCTCGTGAAAAACTCAAAACCGCTAAGATAGATTTTGATAATGAACGATATGATGACTCTGTTTCCCGTTCTTATTATGCGGTATTCCACGGCATTTCTGCTGTATTACTATCGAAGGGATTACATTTCTCATCGCACGGCCAGACCATAGGGGCTTTTAACAAAGAATTTATTAAATCGAAGGCGTTTTCTGCTTCATTCACAAAGAAAATAGAAAAATTGTTTAATAGACGACAAATAGGAGATTATAGTATTACTGTGTAAAACTTCTTTTGTGTAAGTTTTTCATAATCACATTTACTTATTATCAGGCGGTGAAGTTTGTTTATGAGGGAAAAAAGATTGCTTCGCTCCGCTCGCAATGACAATGTGCTGTGCCATTAAAGTGCATAGTAAGTGTCATTGCGAGGGTATTTTAACAAAGCTATGATATTGAAAGCTATCTTGACGCTGATATTGCAAAAGAGGATTTAGCGGAAGCGGAAAACATTATAAATGCCTGCGAAACATATCTGGCAAAGGTTTATAAAGTATCAAAGGGCTACTGGAAAGAGTAAAATACCAGAGATTATTGTAGGGAATATATCGGTATTCAAACTTTATACTAATGAGTAAAAAACAACAGTCCATTAAAGAAGAAGAAAAATCTTATCTTGTGCACTTTGTCATATTCGGCTTCATTCTCGCCGCCGTTACCCTATGGGCGGTCGTTAATGAAACCTTTGACCGGCGGCCGTGGAAGCATTATCAGAAACAGTTCTATCAACTCGAATACGCCAGGATTAATCAGGACTACGAGAGGGAACGTGTAGTTTTTGAAAGCCCCGAAGTCCGGAAGAAATATGAGGAAACAAGGCATAACCTGAATCGTGCCCGGGAAAATTTCAAAAAACCTGATGCACAGGCAGAATACAGAAAATTGTCGGACGTGCAAAAGGTATTGGAGAAAGAATTGGAGGCCGTGAGATTCAAGTCCATTGTTACAAGGAATGAAAGCATGGAGAAGGAATACCTCTTTGGAAAGGCACAGAGTGAAAACATCGAACAGATCAGGAATGAGATTCGGGAACACGAAGAAAAAGGAAAGATGTACGCCTCTCAGATGAAGGATATAGAAGAGAAACTCACGCCGGTAAAAACGCGGTTGAATGAACTAACGCACGACATTGACATCTATACTGAAGAGTTAAATGCATATACAGCCGGTTTGGAAAAATACAAGACACAGCTCATGGGTTTCAGGAAAACACGCCCGGGTTTGCAAGTATATCAGACTTATATGGAAGACCTGAACATTGTCGACCGGTGTATGTCGTGCCATGTGGGCATAAATAAGGCAGAAGTCGTGTCAACAGTACAACCATACACAAGCCATCCCAATCGTGACTTATATCTTGGGAATCACCCGCCGGAAAAATTTGGTTGCGTGCTGTGTCACGAAGGGCAAGGCATTGCCGCGTCCGGGGTAAAAGAGGCGCATGGTGAGGTTGAGTACTGGCTCACGCCGATCAATAGGGGTAAAACAGCACAGGGTTCATGCTTAAAGTGCCATAATGAGGGTAAGGAGGTAAAAGGCGGAGATATACTCTGGCAGGGCAGGAGGCTTTTCGATGAGCTTGGTTGTCATGGATGTCACGAAACGGCAGGCTTTGGAGAGGACAAGAACAGAATGATAGGGCCGAGCCTCAGAAATATAAAGAATAAGATTAAGCCTGACTGGCTTACCGCATGGATAAAAGACCCAAAGGCCTTTAGACCAACAACACGCATGCCCAATTTCAGATTATCAGAAGAAGAATCTCAGGCTATAGCTGCCTGCTTATGGCAATATGCAGACAAAAAAACCATTACCGGCGAGATGGTTGCATTGAGTGGTGAACAATTATCGCAGGGAGATTTTATTTTTGCGCAGGTGGGATGTATGGCGTGTCACACTTACGCGAATGATGCCCTGCGCGGGTTTGCGCCTAATCTGGCACGCATTGGGGAAAAGATAAACTATGAATTTCTGGTTGATTGGATCATGAACCCCAAAGTCAAGGAACCTCACACGCGTATGCCAAACTTCAGACTGAATCAGGAAAAGGCGCACCTCATTGCCGGATATCTGATAACCAAAACAGGCAAGGGTGTTACTCAGGAAGATTTGACAGGTGTGGAATGGTTGGAGGATAAGGAAAAGGCGCGCAGGGGAGAGGCGCTGATTAAAAGATACGGGTGTTATGGATGTCACGAGATAAAAGGGATGGAAGGACTCGGTAAAATAGGAGCGGAGTTATCTGCCATAGGGTCCAAGCCTGTCCAACTATTTGATTTTGGTCTTATGGAGAAGAAGATATTAGGCGAGATAGGTCTTAAGCATTTTACGGAAAATGTGGGAGAGGCGAGGCGTGGTTGGTTAAGGGCGAAGCTGCACGATCCGAGACAGTTTGATGAGGGTAAATACAAAAAACCTGAAGATCGTTTGAAAATGCCCGACTTTGGGCTAACGGAGGAAGAAAGAGAGTCGTTGATCGTTTTATTAACCGGGTTGCGGGAAGAGAAACTTCCCGAAAAGTATATCCATAAATTAACGGAACGGGAACAGGCCATAACAGAGGGAAAGAGACTCATCGGGAAGTATAATTGCACCGGATGTCATCAGTTTGATCTGGACAGATTGCACCTTGCCGGAAACATTGAAGCGGTGGGGATGATAAAGTTGGAAGAGGATGCCAGTGTGTATTTTCAACTCTGGGAGGATAACGAAAAGTTAGGACACAAAGCCGGTGAAACAGTGTTGCTGGATGAAAAGCAGATATTAGACAAGAAGAGGGCTGCGGGGGGAGATATAGCGCCTGCAATAATAGCATATCATGTGGAGAATGATGGATTAATACCCGAAGAGGCGCGGGTATTTGCGCCGCCGCTCTTATATGGAGAGGGAAAAAAGGTGCAATGTGAATGGGCATTTGAGTTTCTCAAGGAACCCCTTGACCTGAGACCGTGGCTGGATATAAAGATGCCGACGTTTAGCCTGCCGGCAGATGAAGCAACCGGACTTGCCAGGTTTTTTGCCGTGAAAGAAGACGAAGAATATCCGTTTGAGTATATAACCGAAACACAGAAGTGGTATGTGGAGGGCAAAGAGATAAAATTGCCGGGCTATCTTTCGGCGGCAAAGAGGCTGTTTGAGTCAAAGGATGTTAATTGTGCGTTGTGCCATGTAAAAGGCGAAAAAATGCCTGAAGGCGACAAGACAGGCTGGGCGCCCGACCTCATGCTTGCCAGGAAGCGATTGAAGCCTGATTGGATAAAGAAATGGCTGCTCGATCCGCAATCCATCCAACCCGGCACAAAGATGCCCAAATTTTTCAGAGAGGGCGAATTTCAGGATTACATCCCTGGCACACCAGATGAACAGGCCGAGGCCATGAAGGATTATTTAATGAATTTGCGGGAATAACGGTGCTTCTGTCGTTACATAAAAAAGAAATTTTCAAAGGGAAACTCTGATAAAAAAATGCCTTCAATAATAATTTAGAGAACTTGTTTCAAGAAAATATAGCCGCAAGATTTTTAAAATGTCGCTTAATAACGACAAACTTACCAATCGCAGAGATTTTCTTAAAGGTTCTTTTGCAGTTGCCTTTGGTTTAAACTTTCCAGAAAGTATCCATACGATGTTACCCGGAGAAAATGTATCTTCTCTCTCAGCAGCAGGAAAAAGGGGATGTGTGCCAAAACGTCGTTTGGGAAAAACCGAAGCAATGGTTTCTATACTCTGTGTTGGAGGTTACCACATCGGTCGGATGAAAGATGAACATTATGCCATCCGGATGATACATGCCGCCCTTGATGAAGGGGTTGATTTCTTTGATTCCGCCTGGTCTTACAATGATGGTGAAAGCGAGATGAGGCTTGGAAAGGCGCTCAAAGATAGGCGTGACAAGGGATTTATCATGACAAAAACACGGGCACGGGATAAAGACACAGCTTCCAAAGAATTACACGAAAGCCTCCTGCGATTACAAACTGATTACCTTGATTTATGGCAATTCCATGATCTGCAAACGGTGGCGGATGTCGAATTCATCTTTAACCAGGATGGTGCTCTTGAGGTCGCTATAAAGGCAAAAAAAGAAGGAAAGATACGTTATTTAGGATTTACCGGACATCGGAATCCGGATGTCCTTGCGAACGTCATTCAAAAATACCATAGTCTCCTTGAAACCGTGCAGATGCCGGTAAATCTTGTGGACCCGCACTATTTGAGCTTTATTCAACGGGTCATTCCAGAAGCCGTAAAGCATGACATCGGAATCCTCGCCATGAAAACAACGGCAAATGGAGTATTACTGGAAGATAAAGTGGCAACCATAAAAGAGTGCTTTTATTATGCCTGGAGTCAATCCATAAGCACCTTGGTCTCTGGTATGGACAGCATTGAACAGCTAAAAGAAAATATTTCGTATGCGCAACAATTTGAAAAACTCCCGGAAAAAGACCAATCAATACTACTTGCACGGACAGAGCCGTTTTGTGGTATCAAAAACGGAGTTTTATAAACACCCCTCCCAAAAATGGCGTATTTATCCAGCGAAACCATTGTATTAGAGTTTGAACATGTAACGTCAGAAACATCAATGAGCTTGAAAACTTGTGGGTACAGGTGACGACTTATCCCCGCTGGCGGGGACAGGGGGCATATGTGTTAAGTTAAGAAAATAATAAATTGTTGTAAGTACTAATGGTAGCACTAAGTTGCGATTAATATAAAACAAGAAATCATGAAAGCTTAAACTTTAAGCATTCATGATTTTATTTGTAGTACTTGTAAAGACTCAGAATAGTGAAGAGCCCATAGGGAAAACAGGCGAACGGAAAATCCCGAAGCGGGATGATATGGTTATAGAAAAAAACACACCACAATATTCAACCCCGTAGGGGTGAAATAGTGCGAAAATAATGGTACCATGTCACCCTTACGGGGTTAACAATATTTGCATAACGATATGCTATAATAATAACATCCCTCTTTAATTATTTCGTTATGGTTTGCCTGTGAGCGGAGCAATCTTAACTGATTTGTTGAAATGAATTTGAAATATGGCACAGAAAGAAGCAAAGGCACGCATCAAAATCAACAAACTCCTCGAAGAAGCAGGCTGGCGCTTTTTTGATGATAAGAGTGCAAAAGCAAACATTCTGCTTGAGAACAATGTTAAGATAACAAAGCAAAAGCTGGATGAGTTTGGCGACGATTTTGAAACAGTCGGTAATGGATTCGTTGATTTTCTTTTATTAGATAAACAAGGCTTCCCTTTTATTGTACTTGAGGCAAAATCAGAGGATATAAATCCTTTGTTTGCTAAAGAGCAGGCGCGCAAATATGCCCGGTCGCAGCATTGCCGGTTTATTATTCTATCAAATGGAAATCTGCACTACCTCTGGGATCTTGAACGAGGGAATCCGAACGTTATCAGCAAATTCCCTTCCCCTGATTCCGTAGAAGGTTATGCAGTATTCAAACCAAACCCAAAACAGCTTGTGAGCGAACTTGTTGAGTCTGATTATATTGTTCTCACACAAAAACCGGATTATAAAAGCGACCCTTCATGGATAAACAATGAAACCAGAAATCAGTTTATAGAAACGAACAAATTACGCTTCCTGCGTCCTTATCAGATACGGGCAATTTTGTCACTACTGAGCGTCTCTAAAGGCGGGAAAGACCGTTTTCTCTTTGAAATGGCGACTGGTACAGGGAAGACGCTGGTAGCCGCCGCTGTTATTAAGCTCTTTTTACGCACAGGAAATGCCCGGAGAGCGCTGTTTCTGGTTGACCGCCTCGAACTTGAGGATCAGGCAGCCAAGGCATTTACCAATTACCTGAAAAATGATTATAAAACGGTCATTTATAAAGAAAGCAGGGACGACTGGAGAAAGGCGGAGACCGTCGTTTCTACCGTACAAACCCTTCTCTCGAATAATCGCTATAAACGCCTTTTCTGCCCCGACGACTTTGACTTGGTAATATCCGATGAGGCGCACCGCAGTATTGGCGGAAATAGCCGGGCAGTATTCGAATATTTCATGGGGTATAAATTGGGTTTGACTGCAACACCAAAAGATTATCTGAAGAATTTTGGTCCGGATACCATGAGTGAAAATGATCCCCGGGAACTGGAAAGGCGCATCCAGCTGGATACCTATAAAACGTTTGGTTGTGAGAATGGCATACCAACGTTTCGTTATTCGCTTCTGGACGGCGTTAAAGATGGTTACCTTATCAATCCCATTGTTGTAGACGCACGTACGGAAATTACCACACAGCTTCTTTCCGATGAAGGCTATTCAGTGTTCACGAAAAGCGAAGGGGGAGACGAAGTGGTAGAAACGTATATTCAGAAAGATTTTGAAAAGAAGTTTTTTTCTGACAACACCAACAAGGTTTTTTGTGAAACCTTTCTTGAAAATGCCCTGCGTGATCCAATATCCGGAGAAATCGGCAAAACCATTGTTTTTTGCGTCAGCCAGAATCATGCCGCTAAGATTACCCAGATACTGAACGAATATGCACACCAGACCTTTCCGGAAAAGTATCAGTCTGATTTTGCCATTCAGGTTACGTCCCGTGTTGATGATGCCCAGCAGTTTACCATCAACTTTACCAACAACAGGCTCTCCGGCTCTGCCAATTTTAACCAGTTGTATAAAACCAGCAAAACCCGTGTCTGCGTTACGGTTGGCATGATGACCACTGGATACGATTGTCCCGACATTTTAAACCTGTGCCTGATGCGCCCGATTTTTTCTCCTACCGATTTTATTCAAATAAAAGGGCGCGGCACGAGAAAACATAATTTCACCGGAGAACTGCTTGATAGCGAACTTAAAAAACAGCTTGGTGTGAAGGAGAAGGAACGGTTTAAGATTTTTGATTTTTTTGCCAATTACGAATACTTTGAGGAAACATACAACTATGATGAAGTAATCGCACTGCCACGTATTGGCGGAGGCATGGGAGGCGCAGAGCCAACTCCACCTTTAACCGGACACGACAGCACAAGGACTGATGTGCTTGTCGTGAAAGAAGAGACGGCTATCGGACTTGAGGGCATGAAAATTGACAGGATGTATTTTGAAAAATTCGAAGAAAAGGTCAAGCGTGATCCTGTAGTATCAGAAAAAGTTGAAAACGGGGAATGGGACGAACTACTCACATACATTGAAAAGCATCATTTCGATAAACCTGAAGAGTTTTTCAATCTGGAGAAACTGCGCAAGGCTGTCCATGTAGACAGAAGGCTTTCGCTGCGGGAAATTGTGGAGAAAATATTCGGATTTATTCCCTATTTCAAATCGAAGAACGAGCTTCTGGACGATGAGTTCGACAAATTCGACACCCGATACATGCCGAGTGAAGAACTGTTTAACCATGCAAAAAATGTGTTTAAATCCTATATCCTTGACCCGGAATTCCGGCAGATTGTGGAAAGCCGCAATTACGCCCTGCTGAACATCTACCCCAACGGCGAGGCTTTCAAGAAACTCACGCCGGAACTGCGAAAGACAATCGTGGAATATATTAAAGATTATGTGCCATTAAATAAATTTGTAGCATAAAGATAGTTCACACAGAGTACGCAGAGAACACGGAGATTAAAAAAAATATATAGTATTGTGTTGTAAAAACCTCTTTTTTTGTACTTATTAAAGGGGTAAAGTTTATTTATGAGGAAAGATTGCTTTCTGCTCGCAATGACACAACCCCCTTCACCCCTTTTTTAAGGGGGACACTCTGAAATCTCTCCCTTAGAAAGGGGGACTTAGGTTACTGTGTAAAAACCTCTTTTTTTTGTTTCCCTTCACCCCCCCCTTTTTAAGGGGATTTGGTTGCATAGAAAAGGGGGGCCTATGCGTATCTTGCTTTTTCTCTCTGCGCTCTCTGTGTGAACCATTTTAAGGAAATATCATGCTTGATAACGAAACCAAACGCCGAATAGATACCGCCCGTGACATACTGGTGGGTAAAGTGCCGGATCCCAAAAGCCAGGTGGAGCAGATCACCATTGCCCTGGTTTATAAGTTTATGGACGACATGGATAGAGAGTCCATAGAGATGGGCGGGAAACCCAGCTTTTTTTACCGGCGATTACGAAAAATATGCCTGGACAAGATATTTGATCCGCGCCTGGGCGGGTTTGAAAAATGCTTGCGCTCTATTCCGATGGCATTACACGCATGAGCCTGAACCCAAACCTGCCTCAGTTTCGGAACATTTTCAAAAAATGCCTTTTTGCCCTACCGCGACCCGGAGACGCTGAAACTGTTTTTGAAGACCATCAACGAATTTCATTATGACCACTCAGAGCGTCTGGGTGATGCCTTTTGAATATCTGCTCTCTGTGCTGGGGAGTCAGGGCGATGCGGGGCAATTCCGTACGCCGCGCCATATCATAGACTTTATTGTCTCCGTGATTCAGCCAAAGAAAACGAGACTATCCTCGATCCGGCTTGCGGCACAGCCGGATTTTTTGATTTCTGCTTTTAAACATATCCTGAAAGAGAACACAAAGAAAACCCCAGGCGACCTGTTTACGCCTGATGATCGTAAGCGGTTGCTTGCCAACTTCAAGGGCTATGACATCTCTCCCGACATGGTGCGGTTGTCGCTCGTGAATCTCTATCTGCATGGGTTTGTCCAGCCGCAGATATATGAATACGACGCCCTCACCAGTGAAGACCGTTGGAACGAATTCGCCGATGTGATACTTGCCAATCCACCCTTTATGTCGCCGAAAAGGCGGGATCAAGCCTCACAAGCGTTTTTCCGTGCAGTCTAACCGTAGTGAAGTGCTGTTTGTTGACTATATGGCAGAACACCTCACGCCAACAGGCCGTGCGGGCATTATCGTGCCGGAGGGGATTATCTTTCAGTCTGCCAATGCATACAAACAGCTTCGTAAATATCTGGTAGAAAACGAATATCTCTGGGCGGTGGTATCGCTACCAGCCGGGATATTCAACCCCTATTCGGGTGTAAAGACCTCCATCCTTTTGATGGACAAGGTCGTTGCAAAAAAGACCGATAAAATCCAGGAGCATTGGCTGCAATTGTTCGGCCTGTGCGAGCAATGTAAGTGATATGGAATCAGGCGGCTTGCCGCTGAATGTCAAGAAGCAAGCTTCTTGATTCCATAAAATCCCTCGCATGATGAGGGATAAATTTTAGGAATTCAAATGAAAAAGATTTTCAATACCAT
>JAXMAC010000027.1:0-33075 GCA_046350595.1 Candidatus Brocadiaceae bacterium
ATTGTGGTGTGTTTTTTTCTATAATCATATCATCCCTTCGGGATTTTCCCGCCTGCATTTAAATCATAACAAAGCATACATAATTTTTAAATAGTTTTTTAATAATTAAATCTAAATCCAATAAAATCAAGTATTCTAAAGCGCTGCAAAGTCGTTTTTCCTTGACTTTACAATTCATTTCTGATAACATTTTTAAACCTAAGTATGATAGTTCAAAAGATTTCGGGAGAAGTTTGCGCTTCATTAAACAAAATAATACTGGGGGCGTTTAGCTCAGTTGGCTAGAGCGCTTGCTCGACAAGCAAGAGGTCACTGGTTCGAGTCCAGTATCGCCCACCATATTTGGGGCGATTTTTAAAAAATCGTCGTTCGTGAAAGTATTTTGAGGTTTTGAAAGTTATTTTAGAAGATAACAATAAACTTTTTATTTATGATTAAGGAAAATAGTACATTGTCGGTGGTTGCCGAAGATTTGGAGGAAGGGCTCGATATCCTTCGCCACAGCACATCTCATATTATGGCGCAGGCAGTGAGTCGCCTTTTCCCGGATGTTAAACTCGGTATCGGACCAACCATAGAAAACGGGTTTTACTATGATTTTGATCTCCACCACAGTTTGACAGATGATGACCTCAAGAAGATTGAAGAGGAGATGAAGAAGATCATTCAGGATAATATCTCCTTTGAAAGGTCGGAATTACCCCGTAGTGAGGCGATTAAGGATATGGATGCCCTTGGGCAGCCATATAAAATTGAACTTATTAAAGATATTGAAGATGAAAAGGTTTCTTTTTATAAACAGGGTGAGTTTGTAGATCTCTGTCGCGGTCCTCACATCCGGAGTACCGGAAAGGTCAGGGCTTTTAAACTCCTGAGCGTGGCGGGCGCTTATTGGCGTGGAAAGGAAACCAACCCCATGCTCCAGCGTATTTACGGTACGGCGTTTTTTACTCAGGCGGACCTTGATAAATACCTGAAGTTTTTAGAAGAGGCCGAAAAGCGCGATCACAGAAAAATCGGAAAAGATTTAGACCTTTTTAGTTTTCATGAAGAAGGCGGGCCCGGTTTGACTTTCTGGCATCCGAAGGGTGCAAGAATACGGAACATTGTTGAAAATTTCTGGAGAGAAGAACACTTTAAAAGGGGATATGACATTGTTTATAGTCCTCATATTGCAAAGATAAATTTATGGAAGACCAGCGGTCACTGGAATTTTTATCGTGAGAGCATGTACTCGCCGATTGATGTAGAAGGGCATGAGTACATTTTGAAGCCCATGAATTGTCCTTTTGCCGTGCTCATGTATAAGACCAATCTGCGGAGTTATCGGGATTTACCTTTGCGGTGGGGAGAATTAGGAACTGTATACCGGTATGAAAGGTCTGGTGTACTTCACGGATTATTGCGTGTGCGTGGTTTTACGCAGGACGATGCGCATATTTTTTGTACCCCCGATCAACTGGAGACCGAAATTCTTGGAGTAATAGAACTTGCCCAATTTATGCTTTCCAGCTTCGGATTTAAAGAATATGAGATAGAACTGAGCGTCCGTGGAAAAGGAGAAAAGGAAAAATATATTGGTCGGGACGAAGTTTGGGAACACGCGGAAAATGCATTGAGAATTGCCCTGGATAAAAAGGGTTTGCGATATACGCGCATGGAAGGCGAGGCGAAATTCTACGGTCCGGCTATTGATATTAAGGTGAAGGATGCCATTGGGCGCGGCTGGCAGGGTCCCACGATTCAGGTTGATTTTAATCTTCCGGAAAGATTCGATGTTAATTATGTTGGCCCTGATGGATTTCATCACCGCGTGGTGATGATTCACCGAACGGTTCTGGGGGCTATGGAGCGTTTTGTTGGTTGTCTGATAGAACACTATGCAGGTGATTTTCCCCTATGGCTGGCGCCAATTCAAATGAGGATATTACCAATTACCGATGCACATATTGATTACGCAAAAAAATTGCATCTCCTGTTGCTTTCAAAGAATTTTAGGGTAGAATGTGATACCAGCAGCGCTAAGGTTAATTATAAAATCCGGGAAGGTACTCTTCTGAAAATTCCTTATCTTTTAATTGTTGGTGATAAAGAAGCAGGGGAAAATACAGTTTCCGTAAGGAGCAGGAAAAAGGGAAATGAGGGGGCAGTTGCCGTTGAGGATTTTCTTAAAAATATGGAAAGTGAAATTTGTGAAAAAAGATAATTTTATTTTACCTTTATTAGGAGGAAAACATACATTTCACAAGATTTAAGAATTAATGATCGTATCCGTGCTGCGTCAGTACGCTTAATAGATGAAAATGGGGTGCAGGTCGGAGTTATTAGCAAAGACGAGGCTATTGCAAAAGCAAAAAGCGTTGAGCTGGACCTTGTCGAAGTCGCCCCTGATGCAAGTCCGCCAGTTTGCCGTATAATGAACTACGGAAAATTTAAATATAAACAAAAGAAAAAGACGCACCAGAAACAACACGTTGTACAGTTGAAAGAACTCAGAATACGGCCAAAGACAAGCGAGCATGACATTCAAACGAAGATTAAGCAGGCAAGGAAGTTTTTAGAAAAAAAAGACCGTGTGCTCATCAATATGATGTTTAAAGGGCGTGAGCGGGTTCATTCAGAACTAGGTGATGGAATATTAAAGGTAATCGCTGTTGCTTTGGAGGATATTGCGAAAGTAGAAAAAGACAGGATAACCGATGAACGCAGGATGGGAATGATTTTAGCCCCCAAGTAAAAGAGTTATAATTACAGTCATAATCGATTTATGAAAAAGCTTGACAGAGGTTAAAAATAATAAAATCTGATTTTGAGGAGGTTCTCGTATCATGCCAAAATTAAAAACGCATAAAGGGCTTAAAAAAAGGGTAACGGTGAGCGCAAAGGGTAAAATATCGAGACAGAAGGCTGGTAAAGGGCATTTGTTGTCAGGGAAAACAGGAAGAAAAAGGGAGCATTTGAGGAAAAAAGCAGGGGTCTCGGATGCATTTAGTAAAATCATGAAAAGGGCTTTACACAATTTATAATTTTGGTTAGTTTTTTGAAAGAAAGAATTTAATTATGCCAAGAGCAACAAAAGGTTGTGCGAGAAAAAGGTCGAGAAAAAGATTATTAAACAAAACGGAAGGTTACTGGGGGGGAAGGGGCAATCTCTATCGCAAGGCCATGGAAACGTATATACGTGCCATGGTGTTTTCGTTCAGGGACAGAAAGGCTCGTAAAAGGAAATTTAGAGAACTGTGGATTACGAGGATTAGTGCTGCAGTTCGCGAAAGGGGCATGCCTTATAGCCGTTTTATCCGAGGATTAATAAAGGCCAATATAACCTTAAACAGGAAGATGTTGGCGGAAATGGCTGTAAACGATAAGCCTGCCTTTGATAGGCTTGTAGAGCAGGTAAAAGCAGTGGCTTAAAATGTTAACAAAGCTAGAGGCGGCAAGAAAAAGCTTCCGGGACGAAGTTAAAGCTGCTACCACTCAGAATGATGTTGAACAGATTAAAATAAAGTATCTTGGTAGAAAAGGTATTGTTGCCGATTTTATGAAGCTTATTCCAGCGTTGCCTGGAGAACAACGGGCAACGTTTGGGCATCAGATAAATAATTTCAAGAATGAAGTCGCTGAGGTTCTTGAAGATTGTATACGAAAATTATCATTGGTATCTGCGCCTCAAATCAAAAAGGAAATATTTGATATAACATTACCTGGCAAACAAATTCATTCAGGAAGAAAACATCCCCTTACTCAAACAATTGAAGAAATAAAAGAGGTTTTTGCGCGTTTAGGTTTTGATATGGCCTACGGGCCGGAAGTAGAATTAGAGTACTATAATTTTGACGCCTTAAATATTCCCGCCGACCATCCTTCACGAACAGATTTTGATACGTTTTACATAAAAAATGACGTACTTCTGAGAAGCCAAACTTCTACCGTTCAGATTCGTATCATGAAAAAGCAAAAACCGCCTGTTCGTATCATCGCTCCAGGCAGGGTGTATAGACCCGACACCGTTGATGCGCGACACTCCTTTATGTTTCACCAGGTAGAAGGACTGCTGGTAGACGAAGGGGTAAGCTTCGCTGACCTGAAGGGCGTTTTAAGCCAATTCATCAAGACATATTTCGGCCAAAATATTCAGATGCGTCTCAGGCCATCATTCTTCCCTTTTACCGAACCAAGCGCAGAGGTCGATATTTCCTGTTCTCTCTGTGGCGGCAAGGGATGCAGCGTATGTTCATACAGCGGTTGGGTAGAAATTTTAGGGGCAGGTATGGTTGACCCGAATGTATTTAAGGCTGTTCATTATGATGCGGAAAAATACACGGGCTTTGCTTTTGGAATGGGTGTCGAGCGAGTAACCATGCTCAAGTATGGAATTGATGACATTCGTCTTTTTTATGAAAACAACATGCGTTTTTTGTCGCAATTTTAAATGAAGATTACTTATAACTGGCTTAAAGAATATGTTTATTTTTATTTATCCCCGAATGAACTGGCTGATAGATTAACCAGGGTTGGATTGGTTGTTGCCAGTATACAACCCATAGAAGACGACTTTTGTTTGGAGATAGAAGTTACCTCGAATCGTCCCGATTGTCTGGGGATAATGGGTATTGCACGAGAAGTTGCCGCGGCGGTAGGAGGGGCGTTGCGCCTTCCGGAAGCAAATTTTACCGCTGAAAGCCCTGACATATCAAAATTATTTCATACCGCTGTTGACGACCAATTCTTATGTCCCCGCTATACAGCTCGAGTGATACGGCGTGTTACAATAGGACCGTCTCCCGAATGGATGCAAAAAAGATTGAAGTGCATAGGCCTTCGGCCGGTGAATAATGTGGTTGATGTTACCAACTACGTTATGATGGAAACCGGTCAACCTGTTCATGCCTTTGATTTGGACAAATTATCAGATCAAAAAGTTGTTGTGAGAAAGGCAATGAGCGGGGAAGAAATTGTTCTTATCAATGGAGCGAGACGGGCGCTCTTTCATGACATGCTGGTTATTGCAGATGGTAAGAAGCCGATTGCAGTTGCTGGAATCATGGGAGGCAAGGATACAGAAGTTACGGATTCTACCAGAAATATTCTTATTGAATGTGCAGAGTTTGAGCCGAGACAGATCAGGCGAACAGCTAAGGCGGTGGGGGTCGTTTCTGATTCATCGTACCGCTTCGAGCGCGGCACAGATCCTGAAGGTATTGATTTTACCTCCCGGCGGACTGTGAAGCTTGTGAAAGACCTTGCAGGTGGAGAGATAGCTGATGGTGTTCTTGATATAAAATCGAGGAGTTATGAAACAAAGAAAGTTACCCTCCGTTTGGAAAGACTCCACAAAATTTTAGGTATTGAAATAAAAAAAGATATTGCTGTTGATATATTAAAAAAACTCCAGTTTACTGTTATCAATTCCATAGATAACTTTATTGACATCGAAGTTCCCGGTTTCCGTGGCGATATTGATCGTGAGATTGACCTCATCGAAGAAATTGCCAGGATTTACGGATATGATAATGTGCCCGTAAAGACTGCCATCAGCGTTAGGAGCAGCGCAAAAAGTAAATTTGAGTTAGTTGAGGAGGCACTTCGGGAGTTTTTGGTTCACCGGGGATTTTATGAAGTTAAAACCTATAGCATTGTTGACGTTTCTCCGTTGCAATCGGTAAAGCTATGGTCTGATAAAGAAGGTATTGATATTGCCAATCCACTGAGGACCGAGGAGAGCCGTTTGCGAACATCCCTCCTGCCCAGCCTTATTGGCGTGAAGCGGTTTAATACAAATCATGGCACGGAAGAGGTAAATATCTTTGAAATTGCAAAGGTCTATCTTCGTGGCGATAAACTACCACAGGAAAAGACCTGTTTGTCCTTATTAGCTGATACAGATTTTTTTACATTAAAGGGGATCGTTGAGTCGTTATTTTCAAGTTTGGGGATGTCTTCACGATGTGACTGGACGGTTTTCTCAGAGCCTTTGTTATTTCAGAATGAAAGGGCTGCCAGAATTCAGTTGGGTGATGTCACCGTTGGATATATGGGTGAATCCAGTAAAAATTCAGAATTAAGAACATCGCCGTGCATTGCAGAATTAGACATGGAAGTATTAGTCGAAAAATCAAATTTTGCAAAAAAATATCAGACCATGTCACCGTATCCAGCTGTTTCACGAGACCTTGCAATTATCGTTGATGAAGCAGTAACGTGGGCGTCTATAGAAGGATGTATTAGCAACACGAAGGCGTCGTTTTTAAAAGAAATAAAATTCTTTGATGTTTTCCGTGGCAAGCAAGTGCCGCAGGGGAAAAAAAGTATTGCATTTAACCTCTGTTTTCAAGCGCAAGACCGCACACTCAAAAGCGAAGAAGTTGATGTTGTCCAGCAGCTCATTTTAGAAACCCTTCACAAATTCCTCAGTGCCGAATTACGAAAATAAGAGAAGTTGATGAATAAAACTTTCTCATTAATACTTATCACACGTAGTAACAATATTTTGTTTCCGGGTATTCGTATTGCTGCTTTAATATAGATTCATTATTCGTTTTTAATATGTAACGGAGAATTTCTTCGGGCTTTGTAAAAAGTACATAATTTGAGAGGAGACTAAAGATAAAATACGATGCTTAAGGTCTTATTACTAGGTGTAGGGCGATGGGGTGTGAATCATCTCCGATTATTGCATTCATTACCCGTTGAGCTTTTTGTTGCAGAAGTAAATCCTGAACGGCTTGCACAGGCCCGATCAATGGGTATTTCAAGCGATCATCTCGTTCAGAATCACCGTGATATTCCTGTACCAATTGATGCGGTGGTAGTGGTGACGCCTGCAAACACACACTTTGAATTGTGTAAGCAATTTCTTGAAGCGGGAAAAGATGTGTTTGTTGAAAAACCCATTACGCTTCATTCAGAAGAAGCCCGTAAACTTGCGGAGATAGCTGACAAACGTAAACGTATAATACAGGTTGGACACATTTTCAGGTATGATCCTGCCTCACAGTGGGTGAGAGATGCAATTCAACAGGGGAAATTTGGAAGGGTAAAGATATTACGGGGAAATTTTAGCGGTTTTAAACGTCCACGCAATGATACGGGTGTTACCTTTGCCGATGCGATCCATTTCATCGACTTATTTAACTATTTTATAGGCAAGTCACCAGTGCGAGTCACTGCTACGATGCAGGATTTTATGGGACGAGGTATGGACGATGTTTCTCTGGTCTCGATGGAGTACGAGGGGACTCATGGAACGGCGTGGGCAACGGTTGAGAGCGGTTATTACCTGCCGGGTAAATTTCGTGAAGTAACCGTCATTGGCGAAGAACTGAGTATCGTGTGTGACTATAATGTGGCTCAATATAAGGTAAAGGCGTTTGAGAATAAGCACGAGAAAACAGAGGGGGGCTTTAAGACTATCGAGGGTATAGTGAGGCAGATTGAGTTTCCACCGGAAGAGCCGCTTTTAATGGAATTAAGGGCGTTTGTCGATTCGATACAAACACGAAAACCTCCGGTTGCGGATGGTTGGTCAGGCTATGAAGTTGTCCGTGTGGTTGAAGCTGCCTTGAAATCAGTAAAAGACAGGCGGACAATAGAGTTACATTAAAGGAGGGATAGGGGATATTATGCAAAAAATTCCACTTTCAAAAAGTTTTGTAAATGATGAGTTAAAACAGGCAGCGCTTCGCGCTATCGAATCGGGATGGTATATCCTTGCGAAAGAGTGCGAGGCATTTGAGGCAGAATTAGCGAAACACACAGGCGCCAAACATGCCGTGTTAAGCTCGTCGCTGACGGCCGGTATGTATTTGTTACATCTTGCAATGGGTTTACGTTCCGGCGATGAGGTAATTGTTCCATCACATACGGCCTTTGCGGGAATAGAACCCATGATTCACTGTGGTGCGAATCCCGTTTTTGTGGATGTTGATGATACCTATTGCATTGACACAGAGCAATTAGAAAATGCCATTACACCGCGCACGGTGGGTATTATGCCAGTACATCTGTATGGGCATCCGGCGAATCTCGACCGTGTATTTGAGATTGCGAAAAAACGTAACTTATGGGTGGTGGAAGACTGCGCACAGGCACAAGGGGCAAAGTATAAAGGGAAGACGGTCGGTTCAATGGGTGTGGCCGGAGGGTTTTCGTTTTTTCCGTCAAAAAACCTTACCGTGCTGGGGGATGGTGGCTGTATTTGTACCAACGACGATAAAATTGCCGACAAAATTCGCATGTTGCGTAATCATGGTCGTAAGGAAAAATACACCCATGAAATGATCGGATTTAATTTACGGTTTAATGAGGTACAGGCGGCCATCGGTCGCGTGGCATTGCGGCATCTTGATGCATTCAATCAAAATCGGAGAAAAATTGCTGCGTATTATAATGATAGACTCAAAGGTATAGTAAAAACACCACCGGAAATGTCGTGGGCCACTGCGGTTTATCATATGTACGTAATTCGTGTTGACCGGCGCGACGAGCTGGCTAAATATTTAAAACAGAACGGTGTTGAAACAGGCATTCACTATCCAGTACCGAATCACAAGCAACCGGCAATTACCAAAAAATTTAACAACCTGCCAAAGTTGCCAAAAACAGAAGAGTTTGTCGATGATATTCTTTCGCTGCCTATTCATGGTGAGATGTCGCTTGATGAAGCAAAGGTGGTCTGTGACTTTATTGCAAAGTTCTATAGCGCATGAAGAATCAAGTAACACCTGAGTTCAGCATTGTTATTCCCTGTTACAACGAAGAAGGGAATTTGCGCGCCTTAGCCGATGCAATCCTGTCAGCGATCAATCCTCTGGGAATTTCGTATGAAGTGGTCATTACCGATGATGCGAGTACGGATAATTCCTGGGCGATACTGAATGAGTTAGCTGCATCTCATCCACAATTTAATATCCAGCAATTTAAATATAATTGTGGCGAATCCGCGGCAAGCTGGGCTGGCATGAAGGCGGCACGGGGGCGTTATATTGTTACGCTTGATGCCGATTTACAGAACGACCCACGGGATGTGCCACAATTTCTGGAAGCGCTGAAATACTATGACTGTGTGTGTGGCACACGGGTAACAACACGTGGACAGGGTGATAACTTTATTCGTATTCTTTCTTCACGTATAGCAAACTGGGTGCGTAACAGATTATCTAATGAAAATGTAAGTGATGCTGGTTGTACCTATCGTGCATTTCGCAGGGAATGCATTGACAATATAAAATTCTTCAGAGGCGCCCACCGGTTTTTGCCAACCCTGATTAAGATGGAAGGATTTACAGTAACCGAAATTCCCGTAACGAATAATCCACGCTTTGCTGGGAAAAGTCACTACGGCGTATGGAATCGTTTATTCAAGTCTTTTGGTGACCTGCTGGCAGTGCGGTGGATGAAAGAGCGTATGCTCAGGTACGAAATTGCAGAAAAAATAAATTAGGCCTTACAGCGACTGGTAGGAGCCGTCTCCTGACGGCGATGGACATGCTCACCGGCGAGCATGCTCCGGTCGCCAACAGGAGTTGGCTCCTACCAAAACTTTAAAATTCCTCAACATTAAATCATATGGACATATCAATAAGCCCTGAAAACCGGCGGGTATATTTTTTTGACCTGCTCCTCTTGGTTGTTGTTTCTGCATGTGTTTTATTTCCAGCCCTGGGCCAGAACAGAGATTGGGCAAGTCGTGAAATACGTCATGCGGAAATTATTCGTGAAATGGCGGAGAGTGGCAATTTTCTCTTGCCGAGACTTATGGGTAATGTCTACTGCGATAAGCCGCCAATAATGCACATACCAGCCGCAATTCTTACCCGTATCATGGGTAAACCAAGTATGACTGTAGCGCGTTTACCTTCGGCCGTAGCCGGTGTTTTGGGAGTCCTTGTCACATACGGAATCGGTCTCTTACTTTTCGATAGACGTCCAGCAATACTGAGCGCCCTTATATTGATTGGCATGCCTGGCTACAGCATGACGGCACGCCATGCCAGGCCAGATATGATTCTTTGTCTGTCTGTTTTATTTTCATCTCTTTGTCTTGGCCTGGGTATGAAAAAGCAGATGCCGTATTCGCGCATGTTTTATCTTCTGCTTGCCGGGCTCTTTGCCGGGCTTGGCGTGGTGACGAAAGGTCCCTACGGTATTCTTTTTCCCGTTTTTTTTGCCATTTTCGCCCCGTTTCGCCGCCAGGATTTTAAACGACCGGGATGGGGATGGCTTTGGTTCGGGCTTGCGGTCACCGTTGCCATAGCTCTGTGGGCAATTCCCGCATATATTTATAATGGCGGTGAGTACCTCCGGAATGTTATTTTTCAACCTGACCTCGATGTGACAAATGAAGACAGTGGGAAGCCTTTTTTTTGGTATATATTGTATGGAATGCTCTATTCCTTGCCATTTTCTGCCTTTCTCCCCCTTGCCCTTGTTGATTTCCGGCGGCGCGGTTACTCTGCACCTCTTTCTGTCGCAGGCGCTATTTTTACCGTTATTTCCTGTGTCCCTAAAAAGCGGCAACACTACCTTCTTCCGTTTTACCCATTCCTTGCGCTTGGAATTGCTGCATCAATTATTCGTCATTGGACAACAAATCGGCTGGTACGGCGTGCAGTAAAGATACTCATTCCGCTTTCAATAGCCGGGGTACCCGTTTTTTTTATGGCTATTCAACCGTTTGTTAACCCTTACAAAAACTCAGAGATGTATTTTGCAGAGAAAATTTACGAAGTTGTTGAACCTGATGCTCGTTTATATTGTGTGACGGGTATTGAAGAGGTGTTGGCCTGGGTAGGGCATCGATATGAAGGTATTTATAAAGTTGATCGTAACGATCCTTCCTCAGGCGCAGTCCTTCGTAACGTTGATGATAAATCATATCTTGTCATCAGTGAAAAAAACCTTGGGCCTTTTCTTAAAGTTGTTGGACCTTTTCCACGTGAGTTAATTTTATCTCACAAAGTAGGTCGTGAAAAGATGATGCTTTTCCGTCTTAAGGAAAAAGTATCCGATGAACAGCAATGGCAGAAATAATTAAGTTATATGAAAAATAACAACCGCAGGGCGACGATTATTTTGATCATCTGCAATATCTTTTTGTTCGGGATCAAAATTACAGCCGGTATAATGTCGAACAGCCTTGCTATTATTTCTGATGCTGTAAATTCTTTTACGGATATTGTATCGTCGGTAATTATTTTTTTTGCCGTAAAAACATCTTCAAAACAGGCGGATGAAGGTCACCCTTTTGGCCATCACCGCGCAGAGCCTATAGCGGGTTTAATTGTTGCAATCTTCGCCGGTATCCTGGGATTTGAGATACTCCACACATCCGTATTCAAACTGATTGAAAAGCACGACCATAAAATTAATATATACTCAATCACAGTACTTTTGGTATCTATTGGCATGAAGCTCATCATGTTTGTTTATTTTAAGAGAATCAGCAAATCTACGAATAGTCCTGCACTCCTGGCCAGTTCCATTGACAGCAGAAATGATGTATTTATTTCTACGACCGCCTTAGTGGGGGTTGTCTTTGGACTTTATAAATACCCGCAAATGGACGACATTGCAGCTACGCTGATCAGTTTTTGGATTATCTATTCAGGATATAATATTGGCATACGGAATATCGATTATCTTATGGGGAGACAGCCTGAGGCAGAAATCATGGATGAAATAAAAAAGAAGGCGAACTCTGTTGCCGGTGTTCTGGGCATCCATGATGTCTGCGCCCATTATGTGGGTAATTACATTCATGTGGAAATACACATATCCTTAGACCAGCGCCTGACTATGATGGAGGCGCATGATATAGGAAAGAATGTGAGACAGGAAGTGGAATCTCTTAAAAGCATTCATAAGGCATTCGTGCATATTGATCCGGTTTAAAAAAGAGAAGGGAGGGTGTGTCTCACCTTTGAAAAAGATGAGACACGCCGGTTAGAGGAGTGTTTTTATTTCATGCATCTTTGGATTGTTTGTATATATTTTTTTCCTATAGCTGCTGCATTATCATACTCAAATTTCTTAAAACAGAGCTGGCATTCAATATGGTTGTCATTTTCCCGTAAACTGGGCAAAAAACCGCTTTCATCCGTGCGCTTCCCCAATTCCGGTGATTGTTTAATTACTTGAAAGCTACGGGTGAATATTTTAAATTCCTTATTATTACCGCAGTGTGGACATACAAAGAATGTATTCATAATCATGTTTTTTTATCCTCCTCAATGGAATCAAATTAGAGTAATAATATTTAAACAAAATAGCGGACGATTATGTTCCTGGTTTTAAGCATGAAAAAATATATTAAAGACAAAAATATTTATCACCAATCTCATCATAAAAAAGCCGGATTCGGGCCAATAGTGGTGGAAAATATACAAGACTTGATTTCCAGGGCGTGGTCTTTCAGAAAAAATTATGTCGATCGTACCACCACCAATGTATACCGTTTAGTTAACTCTTATGGCGACGCACTGCCCGAAGTCACCATAGACATGTACGACAAACATGTTCTTGTACAATACTTTCAGACGTACGAAAAACATATAAAGGATGAAATTTATCGTACCCTTCAGGAAATTTTTATACCGGAGACTATTACAGAAAAATCACGTCTAAAAGATGAGGATGTTAAAACCCAGCTCATTCTAGGAAAAGAAATACCCAGTGATGTTGTGGTTATGGAAAATGGTATAAAGCTTGTTGCCTCATTTGACGAGGGTGGTGGAACAGGGTTGTTTCTCGACCAGCGGCAGAACCGAAGGACAGTACAGTCTTTCTCATGTGGCAGAGAAGTGTTAAATTGTTTTTGTTATACGTCGTCTTTTTCCATTTATGCAAGCCTTGGCGGCGCACTTAAAACAACGAATATAGATTTGTCGAGGAAGGCGATTGAGTGGAGTAAAAAGAATTTTCTCTTGAATCAGCTCGATATAAACGCCCATGAATTTATTATAGGAGACGTGTGGGAATGGATAAGGAGATTTCACAAAAAGGAGCGCACATTTGACGTCATTATTATTGACCCTCCCAGCTTCTCTACCAGCAGGACAAGGGTGTTGAGCGTGGAAAAGGACATCCCGGAACTCGTTGGACTCGGCCTCAACATACTTCGGGATGACGGTATCCTTATCTTTTCAACTAATATGGCAAAATTGAATTTTTCGAAATTTTTTCAGGTCTTATCCGGGGTAAAAAACTTTACATCAAAAGATTACAAGATTATTGGTGTTTATTCGCAGGGTGTCGATTTTCCCATAGATGGCATTCATTCCACGGAACCCTATTTGAAGTTCGTTATGTTGACATGCTCGTAAAAATACATCAATAGCCCCATTAAACACCTCCTCGATATCCATGACAAAATCCCTTAAAACTAAAGACTGAAAGGTTTTTTTGTTATCTTCCTTTGAAATGAATAAAGTATCAGGAATTTAGTAACTATTGAGCCAACTGAAGTATGCCAGGATTTCAAGGCTACAGAGTTTATGTAAAAAGTCTGCTCCTGCCTGTCATTGCGAACGAAGTGAAGCAATCTTTCTCTGATAATTAACATGTTTCCCATAAGGAAAAGGTGTTTTATCAATGTGAGATTGCTTCGGACTATTGTCCTCGCAGCATTTTAAAATGGCATTATAAATTTCCTGTTCAAGAGTTCCTCTGGATGGAAGGGTCTGATATGTGGAGGGACGTAATAGGGGCAGAGATGTTTCTAAGTTGCCAATTATTCGTATGGATATTTCGAGGGTTGTTGAATTTTCGGATACAGGGTAAATGTGCAGACGCAGATTGTAACCGCCCTTTTGCCAGCGGATCTTTTTGTTTTGTTCAGGAACGGAGGCAATTTTTTGGAGTTTGTCAAGGTCTATAAATTTAAACTGAGTGACAATTTCGCTTGTGTTCTCTTCTGAACTCATGACGGTTTCACCGTATTCCTCTAATACTTGTAGAGTGCACTCTCTGGCCTTCAATGCGTCTACAGGTAACACATTCGATTGATTTTCCATTTCTTTGCCTGGCTGTGTTTGCTTTTCTGTTGATGGTGTTTCCGGAACATCGAGCATGACGGTAGCCTGTTCACCTTGTTGTTTTGGTGTAGCACATCCTATTGCAATAGACATTGTTACAAGAATAATCATTACGTTGTTCATTGTTCTCATGGTGTTTACTGGATTAATTATAATTAAGGTTGAAAATAAGAAGCGGTGTGGCGAAGATCGTCCTCGCCACACCGTTTTAAATTTATTATTGCGTCTTGGTTGTTAAAATATTTGCATCTCCACGGATATTATCACCCCATGCGGAAATACAACCATCATTTGTTTTTGAGGTATCGGCGGCTATTCCAAGGTAATCTCCCATGTAGGAGTTGTTAACAAAGACATCATTCCAACCGGTAACAGGCGCAAAACTTTTCTTGGAGACCTTCGTGTTTTTCCATGTTTTTCCTCCATCTGAAGATGAAGCAACGAACACGTCTATGAGGAAGTTGCGGGAATCATTCCTTCCATAGTAAAGTATACAAATATCTCCGGTTTTATCCTGTGCCATAGCCGGAAAGAAATGGTCTACCTTTGTCTTTGTAGGAGCGTATACCAGCACAGGTTTAGACCACGTATTGCCGCCATTTACCGATTTACAAAAGAAGGCATCGGTAAAATGATATTTTCCGTCAATGCCTAGAAAATCGTTTTGACTATTTTTGCCGCCCCCGTGAAAACTTATGTAGATATTGCCTTTTGTGGGGTTTGACGTGGTGTCTACTACCAGACCCTGGAGGTAGAGACCGTTACGGAGTATTCCCTGAAATACATCACCGGTTCCCGCCGGTACAAGGTCTGTCACTTTTTTAGGGGGAGAAAATGTTTTTCCTCCATCGGTTGATTTGCAAATCTTGATGGATAAATCTACTCCGTTTTGAGTATAGGTGTATGTTTCCCATGCAACATAAATTTCACCCGTTGGTCCTACGGCCACCTGTGAACCCTGGAGTGCTTTATCATCGCCGGTTACCTCGTCAATTACTAAGGGCGTTGATGACCATGTGACTCCGCCATCCGTTGATTTTACAAATTCGATTGCTGTTCTGGGAGGATCAACGGTAAAATCAAAGTCTGTATAGGTTACGTAAATAGTGTCTTTTGCAGCAGGAGCTAACGATGAACCTGGCACTACCGCCATCCAGTCTTTGTCAAGAAAATGCATGGGATTATTATCTGTGCCTTGGTCCTTAGAGACTGCCATCACGGCGCCTCCCCACGTATTACCCCCATCGGTTGATTTTGATACAGATATACCACTGAGAAGTTTATCGCTTGCCAGAGTGTCTGTTGCAAGGCTTGCATAGTAGAACGTTGTTTCGTTGGCGCACCTTATTACAGGGTCGCCACCCAGATCGCGGTATTTAACCTTAGGAGGTAAGGGATCGGCGACAAGAACGCCCTTATCCTTAAAGGATACACCGCCATTGGTTGATATTGACCAGCCGTTGAAGCTTAAACTTCCGCTTTTACTTGGACTTGGAGGCAGGCTACTATCAATAAAGGGGAGTAGTGTTGCGGTGTAAGAACCAGAATCGTTAAATCCTATTGCAACATTATTTCCACACCATGCCACGGTGGTCTCACTCTGGGTAAGACCGCCTAAGCGAGTGAAAAAGTCCGATTTGGCTAGTGGGTCGCTCCCTGCTTTAGGGGCTAATGCTTTTTCCTGTACTTCCAATTCATTGTTGTTTGCAGAGAATCTCCTCCGTTCAACAGCCCTTTTTAACCTGGGTTTAAGTGTTTCCCATTGCGCGCCAAGCGTGACGATATGCAGAGCGCCGGAAGAAAGTAAATGCCCCCTTTCGCCCAGTTGATTCTTCAATGATTTTCCAAACTCTGCTATTCCTTCAAGGTGATCTATCGTTTCTTCCGGGGTAGGTTGCGCCCATACAGGTTGAACGCTGAAAAGTCCGGCTACGCATGTTACGACGGTCATAACTCTTCTTAGCATGTTATACCTCTTTCTCTATTCAAACGGGTTTCTAAAATTAAAAATCTAACGAAAAATATTATAATTTTTATGCCTCCTTTAGTCCATACTTTTTTCGCAGGTTCAATCTTGAAGTAGACGAAGATTTAATATAATGTATCGGAATTTAATACAAATCGTAGCGCGGGTGGTTTATCCCTATAACCGTTTGCACTGATCAAACGGTTTGAACGGTTTAAACCGTTTAAACAGATTAATCGGTTTATTGCCGACTATAACCTATTGCATCAAGGGTATGCGTTCTATACAATGGTAATATGAAATCAATTCGGGAATACCATGAGGCAGCGAAACATAGCTGGGAAAAGCTCTATCAGGATAATCATACCCTTGACTGGTCAAACCAACCTGACCCATTTCGCGCCTATCTGGATTGTTCCAGGATAGCGCTGGGTAGCAGTTTTGAGAAAATGGGTGGCAATTTATCCAGTGTCTGGTCTCATCAAAATATTACACCACGAAGCGAGCCGATCATACTTTCCACGATCTCAACGCTCCTCTACTATTCAATGGCAATCAGCGCCTGGAAGTCGTATCGTGGCATTGAACCGTGGTCTTTAAGGGTGAATCCGAGCAGCGGAGACCTCCACCCTACGGAGACGCATATTTACACTCATAATATAGTGGGCATTCCTAACGGTGCATATCACTATTTTGCGAAAGACCATCTGCTTGAGCAACGAGCAGTTGGGGATATTGCTCCTTCCCTCTGGAAAATGCTTGGCGGCGCTTCCCCGGCGCCTCCCGTTATTATAGGCTTAAACACGATATTCTGGAGGGAGGCGTGGAAATATCAATCACGTGCCCTGCGATACTGCTACCTCGACCTGGGACATGCCATGGCCGCAATTAAAGTAGCGGCACGCGGACTGGGACTTTCCGTGACATTTATAGGCGGTTTTTCTGATGATGCACTACGACAATTCCTTTGTTTTGATAAGACGGACGAGTATCCACTCTTGTTTGTGGCTGTAGATATACAGCAACCGGTTGTTGATACGAACCTAAAAGAAATTCAAAAAGGAGATATTCATGCGTCAATACGCATAAACAGGCTTTCCGGTGAAATAGTAGAGAATCCTCTTATTGACACAGGGCACGCACTCACCAGTAATAATTATGATATTGATACTTCACGCCGGTATAGTTCACCGGTAAATCAACCATGCAAAGAGGATGGGCAGGTTATCCCGGTGAATACAGGAACACCGGCACATGAATATCCCTTGAAATGGACGATCAGACATAGGAGGTCTGCTGTTGATTTTGACGGTAAGACAATCATGCCGAATTCCACGTTTCTGTTCCTTATGCGTCTCTTATGTGCCTCTCCTCATGCAGATTACCTTAGTTCCTGCGATTTACCTCTTATCATTCCTTTTTTGTATGTCCACAGGGTAGAAGGCATCGAAAGGGGCGTATACCGTCTTGAGAGGGTAACAGGTTGCTTGTTTTTCCAATCAAGGGGGGATGTGCGCACGGTGGCGAAGGTGTTGAGTTTGAATCAGGACATTGCCGGCGATTCGGCATTTGCTGTGAGTTTTATTAGTAATTTTGATTATGCCTTACAGAAATATGGTAACAGGGGGTATCGTTATATACATTTTGAGGCAGGTTTTCTGGGACACGCATTGTACCTGGGCGCCACGGCTATGGGTTATGATGGGACAGGTATTGGCGCATTCATTGATGACGAGGTGCATACCTTTTTAAAGACACCTGCATCGCAGCAGGTGGTTTACCATTTCACCGTGGGAAAACGGGCAGATGATCCACGCATCTCAACGCTCCCTTCTTATGCTAAGGTTCATGACGATGAGGAAGACGCGCGAACTTAAATTTTAGATTTTAGATTAATAATCCGTAATTCCTTCAGGGTTTTTCTACGGGGTAGCCTTCCGCCTCCCATTTGCGGATGCCGCCTTCTACATTGTATAACTCTTTTAACCCCTTATCCTTTAATAGTTCACATGCCTTTGCGCTCCGTTTACCGGCTGCACAATGAACAACAACTTTTTTATCCCTGGGAATTTTATTTATATTTTGTTCGAGTTCCTGAATGGGGATAAGGTGAGCGTCTTTGAGGTGTGCTTCGTGGTATTCGTCTTTGGTGCGAACGTCGAGTATGTATACATCTTTGTCGTTATCAATTAAATCCTTTGCCTGCCTGGCAGAGATATTTTTTATTTCTGTTTGTATTTTTTTGTTTCCTTCGCCTGCATGGATGTTTTTGGGAATTAATACACCAGTAATTGCGTTCACAAATAAGGTCATACCTGCAAGCATTACTACTACCTGAATTGATCGTAAATATCCCTTTTTCTCCATAGTTTTGCTCCTTATTCTAAAAATTATGACCCGACATGAGAATGGCAGAATTCTTCGTAGTCAATGAGTTCCTTAATCGTGGCCTTGTCGCTACATACGGGACAATGAGGATTTTTATGAATCTTGACTTTTTTGAAGTCCATGTTTAAGGAGTCATAAATGAGCAATTTTCCTTTTAATATCTCACCTTTGCCAAGGAGAAGTTTTACCACCTCCGTTGCCTGAATTGAACCTACTACGCCCGGCAATACCCCTAACACGCCTGCCTCCTGGCATGATGGCACCAGCCCGGGAGGCGGGGGAGTTTCATACAGGCAGCGGTAACAAGGGCCCTCAAAAGGCACAATCGTGGTAACCTGCCCTTCAAATCGAAAGATAGAACCATGTGATAATGGTTTCTTGAGGAAAACGCAGGCGTCATTTACCAGGTACCGTGTTGGGAAATTATCAGCGCCGTCAAGGACGACATCGTAGTCCTTGATAATGTCCATAATGTTTTCTGAATTAAGTCGGTCTGTATAGGGGGCTACTTCAATATCAGGGTTGAGCGCTTCAAGGGTTTCTTTCGCGGATATAGCCTTGGAACGGCCAATATCTTTGGTCGTATGTAATATTTGCCGTTGCAGATTCGAATGGTCGACGCAATCGCTATCGGCAATACCGATCTTTCCTATGCCGGCAGCGGCAAGATAAAAGGCTGCTGGCGATCCAAGACCGCCTGCTCCTACTAAAAAGACCTTTGACTTTAAGAGCTTTAACTGTCCCTTTCCACCTACCTCGGGGAGAATAATATGCCGTGAATAACGCTTGATTTGTTCGTCAGTAAACGTTGATGACATCGTATTTTTCCTATCGGTTTTTATTCCAAAAAAAAGGTCATGTGCTTTGACATGACCCTGACTTAATTAAAATGAATAACTTAAAAAATTATAGCAGACCCTATTTCATGATTCAATAGATTTTAATTATTGGCACGAAAGGGAAAAAACCTATAGATGCACTACCTTTTTAAATACATACTTGCAATAGTTTATATCTTTTGATTTAATTAAAAAATGAACAATATGAAAATTTTTATTCGAGCTGCGTGCATTCCCATAGCGGTAACCTTTACTGGTTGTACCACGGTAAAGTATTACCCCGTTAACTTTGTAGAATCCCTCAAACATCCCACCAAATTTCCGGAATCATTTTCATCGAACGTACAGAATGTCGAAGAGCTTGCCGAGAAAAATCCCCTTGGCGAGGGCGAGACGGTGAAAATTATCGACGTGGCTGAAAACAAAAATTCCAGCATGCATCTCATACAGATTCGTGAAAACGGGGAATTGAAACCGCAATACCACAAGCGGCACGATGAGGTTATTTATGTAAAAAAAGGAAGTGGTATTGCCACCCTGGATGGCACCCGATACATGATAAAACCTGGTTCTATGTTACAAATACCAAGCAAGACCGTACATAAGATACTGAATACGGGTGGAGAGAAATTTGTGGCCGTTTCCATTTTTTCACCCCCTTTTGATGGTCGGGATGAAAAAATGATAAAGGAAAAGAAGAAATTCCGTGATACTAAAGAGGAAAAGCGGTTGGCTACAAAAAAACCTGAAAAGATAACAAAAGATGCTCAAACATCTACAACAACAAAGCCTCCTGAGGAGAAAGCCCAGAGTTCTGAAGACAAAACAGGAAAAGTTGAGGAACGTCCGTCAGATGTGTCAGACTTAGATGAACAGGGAGAGGAAAAGGGTACAAAGATTGAAAAAACTGCCGTTTCTCCGAAAAAATATGCCTCTCTGAACGGCAAAAAGAAGCCAACGGGAACACCGTCTGCAGAAGAACCCGTTATGAACATTAGTGAATTGCACGAGAAACTCACTAAGTTGATGGCGCTCAAAGAAGAGGGCGCTCTTTCTGAAGAAGAATACGAGGCAAAGAAGGATGACCTCATGAAAGGAAAGGATATCGGCGTATTGCCTGAACCGAAGGGCAAACCAAAGGAAGAGCTGGCACGAGAGGACGAATCTTATTTGCACACTGCGGAGAGCGATAGTCGTGAAGATGTGGGCAGTTCCCGTGAAAATTCTGATGCCAAATCCGAACTTTCCCGTTTGTCCACGGAAAGTAAAGCTGCGGTACCAGAAGTTGGTTCACGGGAAGAAGAAAAAGGGTTTACCCATGAAGATAAATTAAAAACCCTGGAAGAGATGAAAGAAGAGCATCTGATTACTGCGGAAGACTATGAGACCAAGAAAAAAGAAATCCTCGGTTTGTCAGAAAATAAGGTTGAAGAAAAATTACCGGAAGTCGCTGATGAGGACGAGCGGTTGAAGGAACTCAAAGAGCTTTACAAGGATGGGCTTATAACAGAAGAGGACTATGAAAGTAAAAAGAAGGCGATTTTTGGTTCCGCTGGAGAAGAAACGGCTTCAAAACCGTCGAAGACCGCTCGTGAAGATGAACGGATAAAGGAACTCAACGAATTGCGTGACGAAGGGCTTATAACGGAAGACGATTATCAATACAAGCTTAAGGGGCTTGCTGGTGGTGAAAAAGCTGGTCATTATCCGAGCGAGGAAGAAATCGTAAAGCAAAAAAATGAAATTGATGAAAAGCCTCTTTCCCTTGAAGAGACGCCAAAGCCCGTGGAAGAGCCAAATGAAGAAGGTTTGTCTCCTAAAACAGGAGAGGAAGAAGAACCTGTTGTCGAAAAGGAACCGGTTTCAATACCGTCCGAAAGTGCTTCGGAAGAAACATCCTTTCTACAAGAGGCAGAGAAAGGTGTTCCTCCTGAGGATGTATCCGGAGAACGTGAGGTTACGAGTGAGCAGACTCCTGAAATTCCAAGCGAGGAAGAAATCGTAAAGCAAAAGAATGAAATTGATGAAAAGTCTATTTCCCTTGAAGAGATGCCAAAGCCTGCAGAAAAGTTAAAGGAAGAAAGTTTATCCACTGAAAGAGGCGAGAGAGAAGAACCTGTTATTGCAAAGGAAGAGAAAACTGTTCCGATACCGCCTGAAAGCGCTCTGAATGAAGACAAGGAACTGAAAGAGTTGTATAATCTTTTGCGTGATTTGCAGAGCGAACCGCAAAAATAAATTTTTCAATGAGCGTATTTTTTTAAGTCGTTTCTATTTATTTCAAATTTTAATCCTCGGAATTGACAAATAGAAAGACAATATTAAGTAAAAAATATACAATAATGCAGCATAGCCGATTCGTTTTCGCACCAATACTATAAAAGAGGAGATCGCTTCGGAAAAGACCATCGCAATGACACAGTGGGGGGGGGCTCAATTAAAGGGCTACTCCTAATAAATTGAAAAATATATTGTTTCCCTGTACAGTAACCCGTCCTTGCGGCTTTATTCTGTCATTGCGAGCGAAGCGAAGCAATCTTTCTCTCATAAATAAACACTACCTCGTAACACTATAAACGCATTGCTTTGTCTCTCCTTTTTTATTATCAAAAAACCATTCCTTGCCTATTCGCAATGGTCACATCATATTATACATCCCATGAGCTCATAAAATTTATTTGGCACATATTTCGCTATTTATTGACTATCTATTTGGGAAAAATATAAATTACTTTTCACTTGATATTTTTTATCAAATGGAATATATATATCTCCAAAAAAGACAACAAGAAGCGATGTGCGGTGTTTTTTAACTACTATAGTTGTATTTTTGCGTATGGTTAAGAATACGCAAACGATGGAAAAATATGACAATTGTATGGCTGAAATGATGCATTTGGTTCTTTACTAAGGAGGCTTGTGCGATTAAAAGGTGTGGAATTTTTGTGAGGTCTAATTTTACGAACATTAATTTGAGGAAAAGGAGGATGACCGGATGGCAATTAAGAGATTGTTGAAGTTGTGTGGTGTTATAGGTCTTTTATGCATTCCATTTCTGGGAAACATAAAAGACGCCAGGAGTGCGGAATTTGTGAGTGGTGTGGTGCAAGCCCCATCGGCTGATTCGACAGTGGCGGCAATGAATGAGAACCATAATGATTGGAATGCGTGGACGACTGTCGATGGAGTATCAGAAACGGCAGACCATCAGATCGTACTCGCCAGCAATACTTCAGAACACCCAAAGGCGGGTGTAGAATCTGCTCAAAAAAGCGAGTCCCACAGTCAGGCCGTTGCCGCCGTTGAGGATTTCCTTGAACTGGCTAAATACGGTAAGGCCATACATGTCATGGCAATGTTGATGGTCGGTTTCGGATTTCTCATGGTGTTTGTCAAGAGATACGGGTATGGCGCTGTTACCGCTACGTATCTTGCGGTAAGTTTTGTCATTCCTTACTACATGTTCATGAAGAAAATAGGTATCTTTGGCGAGCCGGCTGAGTTAAAAATGGACAGGTTAATCCTTGCCGAATTTTGTGCGGCGAGTATCCTGATTGCAACGGGCGCATTTCTGGGAAGGTTGAAGATGTCCCAATATTTAATTATGGCGCTCATGTTTGTTCCTTCATATATGTTGAACGAATGGATCATGCTGGACAATGGTATGGGACTGATTCCCAAGGGGCTATTGATTGATACCGGCGGTTCGATTGTAATCCATCAGTTCGGCGCCTATTTCGGGTTAGGTGTTATTGTAAGGATGACGACCGGTGAAGATTTCAAGAAATGGCCGATAGAGTCTGACAAACAGAGCAATCAATTTTCGATGCTCGGAAGTATGATCCTGTGGATATTCTGGCCTTCTTTCTGCGCAGCGCCTGCGCCGGTATCCCTGATGCCTACGGCGGCGGTGAATACAATTCTTTCTCTCTGCGGCGCAACGCTGGCAACTTATGTCGCAAGCATTATGATCAGAAAGAAGATTGCCATTGAGGATATGGCGAATGCAGCCCTCGCGGGCGGTGTGGCGATTGGTTCTTCCTGCGCCCACACGACTCCACTTTGTTCTTTAATATTGGGTGTTGTTGCAGGTATTGTAAGCGTTATTGGTTTTGCTGTAATTCAGCCACGCGTGCAGAAGGCGCTGAAAGGCATTGATACCTGTGGCGTTCACAACCTCCACGGTATGCCTGGTATGTTGGGTGGTCTGGCGGCTATCTTTATTGCAAAGGACGTTGTTCCCGGTTTACAGATAAAGGGCGTATTTATTACCTTTATCATTGCCTGGATTACCGGACTTGCTGCCGGAACTGTTGTATCACTATTTGGTTACAGGAAACAGGCGTACGAGGATAGCGTAGAATTTATCATAGAAGAAGAGCACCACTAAAAAAATCTTTTTCAAGAAAAGATTTTTACGAAACCTCCTGCGTCTGAAACGGCGCAGGAGGTTTTTTGTTATAAAGATGGCACGGACAGACCTAAAGTTAAGGAATTTCAATGTTTTTGTAGGGCAACCCTTTAGAGCTTGTGCAAAAAATCAATCATCATGTCATTGCGAGGGTTTCTCCGAAGCAATCTCCTGGAATTATTATAGGGAAAGATTGCTTCGCTTCGCTCGCAACGACATCTAAAAACTTGACTTTTTGCACAGACTCTTTAGGGTTACACATGGCAAGGCTAACGCCTTAATTGCTAACAAAGTCGTTGTAAGGCCTAATTTATGAGTTGACTCTCCCGCTATAGTGTGTTATACATCTCTACTTTAATGTTTAGGGGTTTCAAAGTTTTTGGTAGGAGCCAACTCCTGTTGGCGACTGGAGCTTGCTCGCCAGTGGGTATGTCCATCGCCGTCAGGAGACGGCTCCTACCATAGGCATTTAAAACTTTAAGTCGCCGAAGGCCTAATTTATGGAGGTAGGAATGTGTTAAGTTTCTTTCAGTCTTTTTTTCTCATTGCGATTGCAGAAATGGGCGATAAGACACAGCTGGTTGCCCTTTCGTTTGCCACAAAGTTTAAGCCCTGGAAAGTTTTAATAGGTATTTTCATTGGGACGTTGGTAGTCCATTTGTTTTCGGTATTCATTGGGGAGAAGGTAAGTGCATTCATACCTCAAAACTATTTAAAAATATTGATTGGGCTTTCCTTTATCGGTTTCGGTATCTGGACATTAAGAGGTGATACGTGTAATGAAAAAGAAAAAAACCGGTACAAGTTAGGACCGGTTGCGACTGTAGCCATAGCATTTTTTCTTGCAGAACTTGGCGACAAAACACAATTGGCGACGGTCTCACTCGCAGCTCAATATAATTCATTTTGGGAAGTATGGCTGGGTTCAACATTTGGTATGGTTTTGGCAGATGGAATTGCAATAATTGTTGGGATTATTGCCGGTAAAAAACTCCCCGAAAAATTAATAAAATACGTTTCCGCCGGCATATTTATTCTTTTTGGAATCATTGTCATGATTGCAACATGCGGTAGTTACTCATGTAAAATTTTCTGAATCAATTTGGTACAATATAAAGTGAACAAAGAACAATCGATAAATCATGCACAAGGTGTGGGAAAGGTGGCAAACCTGGTGATATTTCTCGGTATCCTGGGACTTATCCTGAGTATTGTGGCATTAACGATAAGTCAGGGTCTTGCCCGGCGTGGATACGGATTTACTTACATAATTCTTGGTTTTCTTATGATGGGGCTTGGATACGGTATCCGTTACCGTTATAAATATTGTCTTTATGGTGCGATTGGCTTGTTCTTTGGCCTGTCACTGTATTTTCTTTTCTTGCTTATCTCACATTACACTTCATATTTTATAGTAAGGTTGATATTGTGTTCGTGGGTTTTCTTTCGGCTTGTTCAGTCTGTTTCTGATATGCAAATACTCATTGCAACAAATTCATTTCCTGACAGGAGCAACCGTTTTCTTAAGTTCTTCATGAGACGAAGACATTTATGACAATCTTAGACGAAATTCATAACTACAAATTACTTGAAGTTGCTGAAAGCAAAAAACGTGTCCCTGTAAAGGATTTAGAAGAACACATCAGGAAAAGACAGGGGACGAAATCTTTTGGCGCTGCATTGAAATCCGATGCCAATATATGTGTCATTGCAGAAGTTAAAAAAGCATCACCATCCCTGGGTATTATCAGAGAAGATTTCCATCCGGTGGAAATTGCCCGTATCTACGAAACCAGCGGGGCATCCGCCATCTCTGTCCTTACGGATGAAAAATTCTTTCAGGGCCGCTTATCGTATTTAACTGATATTAAAAAGTCCGTGAATGTACCCATTTTGAGAAAGGACTTCATAATTGACCCGTATCAAATCTACGAGGCCAGGGTAGCCGGGGCAGACGCCATCCTGCTTATAGCCGCCCTCCTTTCAAGAGATGACATGCAACATTTTTTGGAAATCGCAAAAACCCTGGGGATGGAGTGTCTCGTGGAGGTGCATTCAGAGTCAGAATTAATAAAGGTTTTAAAAACAAGCGCCGATATTATTGGCATCAACAATAGAGACCTTGCCACATTTAAGACAGACCTTGATACCACCTTTAAACTGAGGCCTGCGATTCCGGCTGGAAAAATTGTGGTAAGTGAAAGCGGCATTAAAACACGGGCAGATGTAATCAAGCTCATGCAAAAGGGGGTCAATGCCGTTTTGGTTGGTGAGACATTGATGAAAAGTGATGATATAGGGACTAAATTGAGGGAACTTTTGGGTACACCTTAATCACGGCAAATAGCCCATATTATTTCATCTTAAAAGAGGATTTTATACTGAGCCGTATAAGACGACATGATAACAAGTGCAAAGAGACACAAGTGGCAGTGTCTGATGTGACTATCACGATAGTATTTACCATATCAAATGCATGTTATATGGGTAAAAAACCTGTATTCCGCATATTATTATGCGGATCAATTTAATCAATGTTATGCCTCTTAGGATGCCATGGACGAAATTCACGTAATGAAGGCCCACTGCAATATGTGTGGAGGCGAACGAAACCATGAGTGCCTGAATAAGATTGTCAAGAATTGGAGCGAGGAAGTCGGAGACGGTTACTCTATTTCCGTTGTCGACACATACTATGTCCTTGAATGCCGTGGCTGCGAAAGGCTTTATTTCAACATTCCAACTTGGCATTCTTGAGGCAGTGTTGGAGCTTGGGCACGCAAGTATCCACCGAGAGTTCATCCCTGACTCTGACCAACTGGAGGTCGCACTGGACATTATGGAGAACCTTGTGCATGAGCTATATCTTCTCGAAGATCGTGCGAAAGCCACAGTCAAGAACTTGCCGAAGCGCAAGGCATAACCCGTCGTTTGAGTGGACATCGCGCATAAAACCGCGCGAGGCTGCTCAACTTCAACGTTAGTGGCAATAATGAAATGATTGAATTGGCAAGCAGGAGGTGATAAACTAAATGCATGAATGTTCCACATCCAATACCCTATCAAGGTAGTAAAAGAAACTTGGCTGGAAAAATCCTGCGGTATTTCCCCACCAAGGTTGAAACCCTGCATGAACCTTTTGCAGGTTCAGCGGCTATCTCACTGGCAGCGGGGGCATATAAGAGGGCAGGCCATTTTCACATCAACGACTTAAACAAGCCCCTTATTGACCTTTGGCGGGCCATTGTTAATACACCCGAAAAGCTTGACAAGGATTATAAAGTTCTTTGGACTGAACAACTCGACGACCCCAAAGCCTTCTATAAAAAGATACGGGACGAGTTCAATCTCACAGGAAGACCAGATTTTTTTCTCTATCTCCTCGCTAGGTGCGTGAAGGCATCGGTGCGCTACAACGCGAACGGGGAGTTCAACCAAAGCCCTGACAACAGACGAATAGGCGCTACTCCCGCCACTATGAGAGATCAGATTTTCGGCGCTTCCTACCTGTTCAAAGGCAAAACCACATTCTCATCAAAAAACTATAGGGATGTCGTATTGTCGGCAAACCTCGATGATTTGATTTATATGGACCCACCATATCAGGGTGTTTGTGGAAATAGGGACACCCGATATCTTACAAGTGTCCAATTCTGTGAATTTGTTGAGGTTCTTGAACAGTTAAATTCCAGGGGTATCAAGTACATCGTGAGCTATGACGGTCGCACAGGCAAAAAGGTCCATGGTCGTCTGTTGCCAGAACACTTGAATCTAACCCATATGGAGATAGATGCGGGGCGCTCATCTCAAGCGACGCTTCTCGGCAGAGACGATGCGACTTACGAATCCCTTTATCTGTCTCCCTCATTATCAGAGGAACTCAAAAAACCAGCGATGATCTGCCACCTTACACACAGCGAACAGTTGAGTCTCCTAGAAGCCAGAGCATGACCAAGCAGAAACTTCCCACGGAATTCATCAAACTGTGCAAGAAAGTAAAAGCCAAACGACCACGAACGGTTATTGATCATATTCTCAAACACGGGTTTATAACCACACAAGAACTCAAAGATAAATACGGATACAACCACCCTCCTCGTGCCGTACGTGATGTTAAGGAAAACGGCATCCCTCTAGAAATGTTCCGCGTTAAAGGAAGTGACGGCCGCAAGATAGCGGCATACCGGTTCGGAGACCCTAAGAAGGCTCGTTTTGGGAAATTTATAGGACGCGCTGCATTCACTAAGGAACTAAAACAAGAACTGATAAAAAACTTTGGCGCAAAATGCGCCATCTATCTTGAACCATTTGACGAGCGCTATCTACAGATAGACCATCGGATTCCGTTTGAAGTTACCGGGGATTCTCTCGAAGGTGATTTGCGAACAGAAGATTTTATGTTGCTCTGCGGATCGGCCAATCGCGCCAAATCATGGTCGTGCGAGCATTGTGCCAACTGGCTTGAGCAGAAAGATTCGAACATTTGCCGCTCCTGCTACTGGGCCTGCCCTGAGAACTACACTCATATTGCGATGCGGCCAGTTCGCCTACTAGACATCATGTGGACAGGTGATGAAGTGGAAGTTTACGACCGATTGAAAAAGAAAACGGAAGAACTTCAACAGGAAATGCCTGTCTATGTGAAAAAGATTATCGAGAAAAATTTATGAAACGCCCTACCCAGACTCTGCACGCGGACGTGCTCCGCTTCGCTACGCACCCCGGTGAGCGCCGGACGAATTCAGGCAAGGGAAGGGTCAAACTTAAACATTAAGTAAATGCTTCTTTAAATTTATCATCTTATCACTAAGCGGAAGGCGGAAAATATTACTGCTGATTTTTGATAATACTCGTGAAAAATATAGGAGAAATAAAATGAAAAGAAAAAAATATGTCTATTGGCAAGATGGCGATACGTGGCTGGGTTACCTTGAAGAATATCCAGATTATCAGACTCAGGGAGAATCACTTGAAGAATTAAAAGAGAATTTAAAAGATATTTATCAGGAATTAACGAGCGGTAACATTCCATGTGTACGTAAGGTTGCTGAGCTTGAAGTTGCATGAAAAGAAGAGATTTAATAAAGCAAATTGAAAAGATGGGGTGTATTTTAATCCGTCATGGTGGAAAACACGATTGGTACCAGAATCCTAAAACAAAAGCGTCGCAACCTGTACCAAGACACAATGAAATTAAAGAATATTTAGCCAAACATATAATAAAAATGCTTGAAAACTAAACGCCTAACAAGGCGCTGCACCTGACTGCCATTCCGCTGCGCTCCTTTGTGCGGCAGGTGAGCTTTGACGTTAGCCCGCACGAGAGAAATCGCCTTTCTGTTACATGTTTAGGCATTGAATACCCGAAATAAATACGTGTACAATACTTAGAAAGAAAAGACAAAAAGCGGGAAGAAAAAGCAGAGGAATGGGCAGAGGCAACTTTTGATGACTCAGACCACTCGGTTAGCAAACAAAAATTAATAACCCACTCCAGGGTTGTTTGCCCTGAAGGGCATAGGGGGGATCATGCCTGCGGCTACATGAAAATATGGATTTCATAGTTTCTCTGTGCCGCAGAAGGGCATGATGATTGTGGTGAATTTTTTGTGATTACTTTAATTGTGCATCTAAAGTTGCTTTCAGATCTTTCTTCGATTTTGCCCCTATCATCTTGTTTACAGCCTGGCCATTTTTAAAGAGGATAAGCGTTGGGATTGCAGTAATGCCGAATTTTGCAGGCATAGCATTATTTTCTTCCGTATCGAGTTTTCCTACTTTAATTTTTCCTTTATACTCCTTTGCTAATTCTTCAATAATTGGCGCTAATTGTCTGCATGGTCCGCACCAGGTTGCCCAGAAATCTACTAAAACGGGTACATTTGATTTTAACACCTCGACATCAAAATTCGCATCGGTAATTACAGCTACATCATCTGACATAATTATTCTCCTCCAGTATTTTTCGGTTGGTAATTGGCGCTTACAAAAAGGTTACAATGGCATTCGCCGTCTCGTTCGATCTCTTCCTCATGGTAGACGCAGGGACAAATAATCTTTTTGTCTTTCTCGAAATCTCCCATAACCAGGCGGCATGGACAGTAAGCATGTCCAAATTTTACCTTCCTCATCACAAGCCCTTTTACGACCCTGTCCACAGTTTTTGTGTCCGGGTTTAGTTTGTAAGGACTACGGGCAACATAGTCATTCAGCATCTTGCGAATTTTTATTTCTTCCTGTTCTTTTTGGTCTTTGGTGTTGTCCATAGATAGTTATTGATTAAATATTTAAGAGCATTATACTAGGACAGCTTCATTGTCCATAATTAAGAAAAATATTCTATATTCGACACTTGATTTTTACGGAAATATCAAACACCGAATAATAAATCGTAACAGTTCAGCCAACTCGAAATAAATGCAGAATTACAACTCCCTTGCCCCCTTTTCTAATGGGGATTTCGTTAAGTCCCCCTTAATAAAGGGGGATTTAGGGGGTTGTCTATGCCATTAAACTGTATGCGTGAAGAGTTATAATTATTCATTATATTTTATCTCTTCAACTTCTTTCAAGGGAAAATCATTATTTCTCCAATCCGTAAGTCCATGCTGAGATACTGCCGTCCATATATTTCACGTTATCAAAACCGGCATTCCTCAGGATGCGATACGCCTGTGCTGCGCGTAGTCCAGCCCGGCAGTAGGTAATAATCTCTTTTAAGTTGTCAAGTTCATGAACACGGGATGCCAACTTATCAAGGGGGATGTGCTGACATCCCTTAATATGGCCACTCTTGTACTCGAAATCGGTCCTTACGTCAAGCAACACGAAGGCCTCCCCCCGTTCTCGTTTTTCCATAACCTTACTGGGGAGGATGCCAACCGTTTTGCCCAGTAATTTATTATTCAGAACGTTCGCAGCGACAATAAGCGCATCCATAGCCATAGAATAAGGTGGGGCGTAAGCCAGGTCAAGCTTTGATACCTGGTCAACGGTTGCGCCAAAGGTCAGCGCCGTTGCAATGACATCAATACGTTTATCAACTACGCCTTCTCCAATGATTTCAGCACCCAGGAGTTTCCTGCTTGTGACGTCGGCAATAAGTTTTATCAGGATATCCTTTGCCCCCGGATAGTAATGGGACTTGTCCGATGCAGGAACAATCGTGGACTCTACAGTAAAATCCTCTTTTATGGCCTCCCGTTCAGATAGCCCCACCTTGCCAACATGCATCTCAAATATCTTTACTATGAGGGTTCCCAGGACGCCCTTAAAGGTGTCGTTGCCGCCGGTGGCATTAATGGCGGCGACACGTCCCATTTTCCCGGAGGTAGAACCCAGGGCAATCCATGCATGCTTGCCGGTTACCAGATGGGTACTTTCGGCGCAATCGCCAATAGCATAGACATCAGGGACATTTGTCTCCATCCGCTCGTTAACCTTGATAGCGCGCGTGGCGCCAATTCCGATACCGCCTTCCTGGGCAAGTTTAGTATTGGGTCTTATGCCGATAGAGAGAATGACCAAATCCGCAGGCAATTGTCGCTTGCCGGTAATTACCTTTGTTACCGTATTACCGTTGCCCTCAAATGATTTCACGCCGTCTGAGGTAATAATCTCCACGCCTTTCCCGACCAGATAGTTTTGGACAATCATTGCCATGTCTTTGTCCAGGGGGGGCAGGATTTGATCGAGGAGTTCAACAACGGTTACCTTAATACCCCTTACCGTAAGATTTTCAGCCATTTCCAGGCCTATAAGTCCACCGCCTACAATTACTGCATTTTTGATCTTTCCGGAGTCTACCGCAGTCCGTATTTTTAAAGTATCGGTGATAGTCCTCAGCGTAAAGATATTACCGAGATTGACGCCGGGTAATGGTGGGACAATGGGTTGTGCGCCCGTGGCGATAATCAGTTTATCGTAAGAAAAAACAATATCATTTCCCTTTTCCATGTCTTTTACTTTAACCTGTTTCAATCTCGTATTAATTGCAATGGCCTGATGTCGGGTGAGGACGTCTATATTCAGCATTGTTTTAAAATAGACAGGTTCTCTTACGACGAGCTTTTTAGCATCTTTTATGATATCTCCAATATAATACGGCATACCGCAGCCTGCATAGGAGATATAGTGTTCGTCCGTAACAACCGTGATTTTCATAGTGGCAGATTCACGGCGCGCCTTAGCGGCCGCCTTCATTCCCGCCGCCACACCGCCGATGATGAGAAGATGTTGTTCTTTTTCCATAGGTAAACCCCAATATTATTTAACAAAAATATTTTAACGTATTTAGTAAAAAATGTAGCGCCGATCCCTTGTTTGTAGTAGCGACTTCAGTCGTATTAATAGAAAATATGACGACTAAAGTCGTCACTACTAACGAGGCGGGGGATATCTACCCCTTCACCCCGTACGTGTTAAGTTAAGAAATAAAAAGCGCTGCGAGTGAACAAAATATTGATTATGCAATCCCGAAGGGATGTTATTATTATAGCATATTGTTATGCAATTATTGTTAACCCCGTAGGGGTGACATGGTATCATTATTTTCGCACTATTTCACCCCTACGGGGTTGAATGTTGTGGTGTGTTTTTTTCTATAATCATATCATCCCTTCGGAATTTTCCCGTCTGCCAGTTTTCCCTATTGGCTCTTAACTATTCTGAGAAAACCAGTTTCGTTTCTCAACGGTAACTATTTAGCCAATTGAAGATTTCTCGTATGTAGAGACAAGGCAGTGCCTTGTCTCTACATGTATGCAGTATCAATCCCTTCATTTGCCAGTTTATCTGCAAGTACGTTTTCCTCTCGCCGGACATGGAGAATTTTCCAATCGTGTATTTTACTGAGCAGTGTTATGAGTTCGTTATAAAGGGGCGCAAGACCTGGGTTCCTCACTTTATACAGACCATTGAGCTGCCGCACCAGAAGTTCGCTATCGGTTTTAAAGGTTACTTTTTGGGCGCGACAGGCGATTGCCTTCTGTGTTGCCAGTATCATAGCCTGATACTCGGCAACGTTGTTTGTTGACTCCCCGATGAACTTGCATATTTGCTCTACCAGATTATAATTCCTGTCATAGATAGCTACGCCAATCCCTGCTTTTCCCGGATTTCCCCGTGATGCGCCATCCGTATGGATAATGAATTCGCTGCATGTCTCTTCTTTGCGCTTACCAATATGAGTGTCCGGTGAAGAGGGAGCAACAGGCTTTTCCGGTGTATTGAAATTGACATGGAGAAAAGCATCGATCATTTCTCTTGTTACCGATGGATTTTCCCTCAGTAATCGTTCGACATCAAGGTATTTTATAATGAATGCACCTAATTCCCGATAAAGTATATTTTCCACGAATGGAAGGTCTCCTTTTTTTAATTAAGCCTTCGGCAACTTCTATAACAGCGTAGTGGCGAGGCGCGCCTTGCCACTACATG
>JAXMAC010000028.1:0-14830 GCA_046350595.1 Candidatus Brocadiaceae bacterium
ACCGATTAAGAGGGCAAAAACAAAAACCTTGTTCAAAGACATATCCCTGGGATATGCCTGTTCTTTTTTTATGTTAACTGCCAGAGTTCAACACATTAAGCATCTGTCGGTTTTTTATTTGTGCAACCGTGACGGTTGCGCTACTGGTAGGTTAGACACCTCACCTGACAACATAATGACAACCTTAACATATAAGAGTGGATTAAGGCGTTGGTTTTTACGACGAATTCACCTTCAATATTTTGCATTAAGGTGGATTCGCTTCCAGACTGGGTCAAATAAACAATTTCGCTATATTTCGAGATTTTCTTCCCCACTTCAATTGTTGAAAGTCAGTAAACTTAGAACAAAATGGGCAATTTGTAAAGTTTACTCCCCACTTTTAAAGTAATGGGGTTCATTTGACCCAGTCTGTTCGCTTAATCCACCCTACCTGCAAACCCTTATGAATAAAATTAAAATCCTAAAAACGGTCATACATAACATGAAAACTTCTCTGCGAATACGTTACTCTTCCGGCATTTCAAAAAGGATAACCGCATAAGATGTCGTTGTGCCATTACGCTCAACATCAACAATACAGTTATCTCCAAATTGTTTACCCTGGAGGTGATGAACCAATTCCATGACGCCCCGCACAGTTCGCCCATCAATCGACAGGATAACGTCACCCACGGTAATTCCTGCCTTTTCAGCGGGACTCTTTGGAGTCACCTCCTGAACAAGCAACTTACTGTCGGGGGTCTTCTTAAGTTGCACCCCTAAATAAATCCTCTTTTTTTGCAACCCGACTGGCGGTATAACCCAGACAAAATCAGCGGGTTCCAGAGGAATGTCTGCCATGAACATATCCTGATCGGCGGAGGGTTTGTTCTCTTGAAATTCTGCAGGATAAATTGTGTAATAAGGTAAAAAAGTCCGTCGAAACACCCTCTTCGGAATACCAAAATCATACACTATATGGCCGTTTCCCACAAAGGCAATAAACTTTTTATCCTTGCCCTCCCAGGAAGATAAATAGTCTACGATTGTTTGAGCCATATACTCTTCCCAAAGACTCTGCACGTCATTATACCGGTCCAAATCTGCGGTTCGGTCAACATGGGATTGAATAATTTTTTCGAGATAGACCTTGTGGAAAAAATCTGATGTATCCATCTCAGGCAATCGCTTTTTCTCTTCCTCGCTTAGTTCTTTTAGCCCCTTCTTACTCACCATCCGTACCACGTCTTTGGGGGCATTTAATGCGATGATCGGAATTTTCTTTTCGCGGGCAAAATCAAAAATACCTTTGTATAAATAATAATCATAACCCCACTCGGTATCCCAGTGCGTATCTTCTATAAATTTCTTTTCATCAATCTCGCCGGCAACCCACTGATCTAAAAAAGGTTGATATGGCTTTGTGAACATCTCCATGCCAAGAGCCATGTTGTTTCCAAATTTCTCATAGCATGTCTTCAGCGCCTTTAGCTGTATCTCATGAGACGCCTGGTTTGCATGAGTTTCGCCAACATAGAGGATACTGGCAGTCTCAAAAAACCGCGTCAAATCGGAAAACTTTACTTTAGCGCCCGTCGGGATATGAATAATATCATCCACAGCCACCTGCGATGGAAAATTATTTATCCTGGTTACTTCTGAAAATACATTCATGGGTAATAAGAGGAAAAAGGTTAAAAAGGCTATCAACGCCGGGCCAAAGTTCTTTGCCCACAAATGCCTGGCAAGACTCTTTACAACCCGGAAGGTGGTGAAACCTATGGGTGATAATTCAGGGAAAATGAAATCATGTATCTTCACATCGGACAAGGACTCTCCTAACACCTCTATCTTTGACAAATTTTGTTCTCCTATATTATATAGTTTAGCTGTTTTCAAGAGGGGAACCTGAGAGGGCTGGGCGTTGAGAATCTCCGCTATAATACGATCTATTGCAATGCCATCAATTCCTCCCAGAATTAATGATATCCGACGCGGAATACCCCCTGTAGGTCCATGCTTTTCCATGGCCATAACGGCATCCACAAGCGTGAATGTTGGTTTTACACTATTATAATTGGCCAGGAGCATCCCGGTATACCATGCAAGGTCATCCTTTGATTTGAAATGCCACCACGCCTTCTTTTTACCGGGAACGCACCCAAACATATTCTTGACCGCAGCAGTATAGAGTATCTGTCCATGCACCTTAAGCTTGGGAAGATTAATAATGGCATCCACGTCTAATGCCCGGCTCGAAATCGCGAGAGAAAATGATTGTTCACCACAGAGCGCTTTTACCCTTCGCGGTGTATCAAGCTCGACAATTTCAATTCCATGTTTTTCTGCGAATCGGTCTAAGCCTATCCGTTTCGCAATCTTTTTCACCGCACCAAAAGCCGGACTATCGCCAATAATGGGGGTCGCTCCCATATCCAATACCTTTTTGGCAACCGCCTCTATAATGGCCGGGTGTGTAATGATACATTCCTCCGACGCACTCTCCTTCAGGAAATTGGGTTTTAATAATACCCTCATTCCTTTTTTTATGAGTTTATCAATACCGCCGAAGTGTTCGAATGTCCGGTCAATAGCCGCCGAAACCTTTTCTTTATCGTAGTCCGTACAACGGACTACGGAGACACCCGTCATTTTTGTCATGGATAACATGCTTTGATTTCATGGTTGTGTGATATAATAAATAAAAATTATACTATACTAATTTTCTACTATTAATCAAATACTCATTTTTGTCAGGCAGGACTTATTCATAAAATAAATCTCAAACCGCTTCGATAGAAAATTTCTGATGCTCCGTTAGACGAAAAACTTTCTTAGGGAGAAAATAATGCTCTTCAAAAAAGAAGTCTGTTGTGACTTTTCGCACGCTACTGAAAAGGAATGGCTGGAAACCAATGGCATGGGCGGTTATGCATCATCCACAATTATTGGGGCAAATACCAGACGGTACCATGGCCTGCTTATGGCCGCCACAAGACCGCCGCTTGGACGTACCTTAATGCTCTCAAAGCTTGAAGAATTCCTCTGTTTTGAAGGACAGGAGTTCCCCCTTTCTACCAATATCTATCCCAACGCCATATACCCTGAAGGATATAAAAATCTTGTCCAGTTTAGCTTAAAACCAATCCCCACCTTCAGTTATTCCGTGGGTGGAATGAATATACAGAAGATGGTGTTCATGGTTCAAGGGGAAAACACTACCGTGATTTTATACAGGGTAGAGACGACACGCCGGGTCGTCTCTACATTAAAAATACGGGTCATGATTGCATTCCGTGATTATCACAGCCTTACCCATGAAAACCCCTTTCTTAAGACTGAATATACAAACACGGCAACCGGGATACGCATACAACCCTACGAATCACTTCCCCCCATGTACATCTACCATAATGGACAGTCCATAGATAACGCCCAATTCTGGTACAAAAATATGGAATACCCAAAGGAGATTGAACGAGGTCTGGATGCGCATGAGGATCTTTTCAGTCCTTTCGCCCTTTGCTTTGATTTATCAAAAGGAACGGATTTCTCCGTGGTTGCATCCACCCGTGAATATGACACGGTAAACGTCCAAAAACTGCTTAATAAGAAAATCAACCGGAAGAAACAGGGACATGCGATGCAACAAGTCTGCACGCAGAATCCTTCACCCGCGCCCGCTAACTCTCCTGATCTCCCGCTTCTTTCAACACAAAACGCAGATAGGCAACGGAGTAATGGGGCAGAGGAGAAAAAAGTTGATCATCTGGTTGACTCTCTGTTATCCGCATCCGATAGTTTTATCGTCAAACGGGAACAAGACAAAAAAAGCATCATCGCCGGCTATCACTGGTTTGGCGACTGGGGACGGGATGCGATGATCTCATTACCAGGGCTTGCCCTTGTACAGGGGAGATTTGAAGAGGCCAGGGAGATATTACTTTCCTATGCACACTATATAAGCAACGGTATGATACCCAACCGATTTCCTGATTACAGCGAAACGCCTGAATATAATACCGTTGATGCATCCTTATGGTACATCAATGCAGTCTATCAATACCTGCGATTTGCAAAAGATTTTAATACTATCCAAAAAGATTTGTATGGCGTATTGAAAGAAATAATTGAGTATTACAGGAAAGGCACACGATACAATATTCACATGGACACAGACAGCTTGATTTACGCAGGCTCAGAGGGTGTCCAATTGACCTGGATGGATGCAAAGGTAGGCGATTGGGTTGTGACGCCTCGCAGGGGAAAGGCCGTGGAAATCAACGCTCTCTGGTATAACGGTTTAAAGATTATGTCGTTCCTTGCACGCGAAATGCGTCTAATGGGCGAAAGCGCTGAATATAACTTCCTGGCGCTCAGGGTACACGAATCCTTTAATAGCCTTTTCTGGTTTGAAGAGGGGCAATACCTTTATGATTATGTTGATGGTGAAACAAGAAATTCAGCCATCCGTCCAAACCAGGTATTTGCCGCAAGTTTGCCTTATTCAATGTTATCATTAGCAAGGCAGCGGGCCGTAATTAAAATAGTACAGGAACACTTATTAACGCCTTATGGTCTCCGCTCCCTTTCCCCAAAAGATAAAGACTACATCGGCCGTTATTACGGGAACGTTTACGAGAGAGACCGGGCATACCATCAGGGTACGGTATGGGCGTGGTTATTAGGCCCGTATATTTCCGCCTACGCCAGGGCTTATGCAGGTCAGAAAGATACCACCTCTCTCAAGGAACTGTTCAAACCATTGTATACGCATCTCTTTGAGGCCGGGTTAGGGACAATCTCTGAAATATTCGATGGAGACCCACCTCATACCCCACGGGGATGTATTTCTCAGGCGTGGAGTGTCGGTGAGATCCTGCGGGCATACTTTGAGCATGTGTATGGACTCGATGATGGTTAAACATGGAGATTCACAAAGATATTGAATACAGAATCGTTGGCGTGGTAATAGAGAAAAGAAAAAATCTATAGCCTCTGAGGAAATGTTGGGTTTCATTAGTCAACCCAACTTTAAAACCCATGGCTTATCAGTTGAATGTATGAAGGTTTTACACTCGGCCTCAATTTATAAATATTTGTTTTTGAGAGTAACAGAAATGGGATTATTCTTTTAACCATTTTTATTAATCATAACGCAGCTAAGCCGCAACCAATTCTCTTGTGAAAGCGGGGAGATTGCTTCGGAAAAGACCCTCGCAATGACACAACCCTGTCAGGGTTAAGTTTTCTACGTTGTCATTGCGAGCGGAGCGAAGCAATCTTTCCCTCATAAACAAACTTCACCTCCTGATAAGAAGTACCTTGGACTGTGAAAAACTTACAAAAAAAGAAGTTTTTACAGAGTAATACTATATCGTTCACACTTGCCAGTCAGTTCAGGACCGTAAGCAACTTTGATGGAAATTGGCGTGGAGGTTCTTTCTGCACCATCATTGTCCACAACAGTTACTTTGGCATAGTATGTACCGACATCTGTGTAAGTATGTTTTGTTTGATCCGTTGTTGTAGTGTCCTTAGAACCATCTCCAAAGTTCCATCGGTATTCCACAACAGAGCCATCAGGATCAACTGTTGTGCATTCAAATGCAACATCCAACGGATGAATACCTGATGTAGGGTCTGCTGTAAATGAGGTAATTTTGGGTGAATTGTTTTCGCCTTCGTGATAAAGCTCTAGGATTTTCGACTCGGAAAGAGCGCGGTTATATACGCGTACGTCATCAATTATCCCAGTAAAGAATTTACCATTGAAGCGGCTGCTTCCCAATATCAATGTATCGGAGTTGAATTTGAGTACGTACCATATTAGCCTCCCGTGATTACAATTTTGGCTCAATGATAATAGATTTAAAAAAGCATGTCAAAATGGTATATCTTTATATTCTATCATTGTTTATCTAAAAAATGTATTTGGCCACGAATATTCCTGTCTGCCTGTGTTTACACACAGGCAGTCACGAATTATCACGAAAATTCAACACTTTGCAGCAAAACTTAGCCACAAAAGACACGGAGAAAAACAAATATAAGAATTAATCTGAAACTCAAGAACTCAAGAATATTACCTTAAGATCATACAAATTGTTTTTATTCTTTCCTCGCCACTATAAGCGGAGATGGGGAGGGCGCATCGATCGTTGTTATGCTCCTAAAACCAGCGTTCAGGAGCCATTCTTTATATTCTGCCATGGTGAAGGTGTTTCCATCGGTAGTATGGACAAGCATATTTACGGCAAATAAGAGTGGAAATACCGCTGATGACCGATTATCGTCGGGTATCATCTCTGCAATGAGCAGTTTACCGCCTTTTTTCAAAGAGTTATAAGCACGTGAAAATAGAATGCGACTATTTTCAGCGCCTTCCGAATGACAGACGTGTCCCAGTATAATGAGATCATAGCTATTTTGACCGAATTGCATTTCCCGTAAATTACCCGGAAGGTAGCTAAATCTCTTGTTAAGATTGTATTTGTCTACAAATTCCCTCGTAATCTTAAGTACATCAGGCCAATCCTGAGCTGTAATTTTTGTGCCTGCATCACGTTCGGCAAAGGCAATGCCCCATGCCCCTGAGCCTGCTCCTATGTCAAGGATATTAAGATTTTTCCATGTATTCCCTACTTCAAGCTTTTCAGCGGCTGATTTTGCAGCAGGGTAGCTCAATGAGAACAATAAGGGGACAAGTTTGTCGAAAAACTTCTCACCCTCTTCCCGGTCAATAAAAGAAAAGGGTTTCCCTGACCTGACTGTCTCAGTTAAGTTTTTCCATGTGTCCCAAACAAGGTCTAAATGCCGAACGAAATCACCATAATAATTAGGTACTCCCTCTACAAGAAAATTGCTTGATAGAGGCGTTAAACCATAGGTGTTGCCGGATTTTGTGAGAAAGTTCAAAGCAACGAGGCTATTTAAAATGATTTCCACTCCCCGCTGGTCGGCCTGAGCGGCCTTTGCAACTTCTAATGCAGTATGCCGTCCATTGGCAATATGCGTAAATATCCGAAGATCGACTCCGGTTGCGAGGACACGGCTCTGTGCAAAGGCATAGCACGTATCAAATATTTTCCCGGGGTTTAATTCCCTGTTATCACTATTTTTCATATTATTTTACCTCTCCTGACTAATCAAATAATTTACAAAGAAACAAATATTAATTTTATATTTTGCTTTAAAAGCTTCGTGCCATAACATGATATAATATGAAAATTATACTCGATTAGGCAATTTATTTTGATGGATTCTCTGTTAGTAGGGGCAAAGCATTTGCGGTAAATTGGCATAAATGCGTTCATACCCAAACTGGCAAATGCTTCGCCCCTCCTAAATTATTACGTTTTCTAAAAAAGAACTATGAGATTCATTGTTCGTGAAATTAAGGCTAAATCCGTACTTACCAAATCAGGGATTCCTGGTATTGATTACTGCATTAATCCTTACGTGGGCTGTTTTCACGGCTGCCGGTATTGTTACGCAACGTTTATGAAACGGTTTACCGGGCATCAGGAACCGTGGGGAAGCTTTGTAGACGTCAAGATAAATGCACCAGCAATTCTTAAAAAACAGCTTGCGAGGGCAAGAAGGGGCAATGTCCTGATTAGTTCGGTAACTGATGGTTATCAGCCCATCGAGGTGAAGTATAAACTTACACGGCAATGCCTCGAAGTCCTTTTAGAATGCCAGTTCCCTGTCGACATACTCACGAAATCTCCTCTCGTCCTGAGGGATATGGATATCATGAAGAAATTTAAGGAAATTGAGGTCGGCCTTACTATCACAACAGACAATGAAAATATGAGGAAGGTCTTTGAGCCACATGCCCCACATGTCAGTGAAAGAATGAAAGCCTTAAAAACACTCCACAACCATGGAATAAAGACATACGCCTTCATTGGTCCCGTGCTGCCCATGAATCCTGATGCGCTCTCTGAGAAATTAAGTCCTTATGTCGATAGTGTTATTATTGACAGGATGAATTATACTTCAAAGACTGTTAGTATATACAAACGGTTGAATTTGGACAGGTGGCTTGATAATAAGTTTGTAGATGCCATTATTGAGAAATTAAAGGATGGATTTGCAGGAAAAACCGTGGATATTTGCTGATTATTATGCCTGTTGTTTATATAATTGATTATGGAGAAACGATATGCTTATTGCCATTGGCGCAGATCACGCCGGATTTGAATTGAAGGAACTCATGGCAGCTTTCCTGCGTGAACAGGGACACCAGGTCATAGACGTGGGTACGCACAATAAAGATTCTGTTGACTATCCCGATTATGCAGAAGCTGTTGCATTATCAATCCGTGATGGTAAGGCAGACCGGGGAATCCTGTTTTGCTGTAGTGGCGTCGGAGCATCGGTCGCAGCAACCAAGATACCTGGTATTCGTGCCGGACTTTGTCATGATACGTATTCCGCCCACCAGGGCGTTGAACATGACGATATGAACATCCTGGTCTTGGGTTCATGTGTGGTCGGAATTGAACTGGCAAAAGAACTCGTTCGCTCTTTCGTAGGGGCACAATTTAACGGCGAAGAACGTCACAGGCGCAGGTTGGAAAAGATACAGGCTATAGAAGTCCGTTATCGTTTATAATTTACAAGGAGAATAAAATATGCAATTGGGTATGATCGGAATGGGAAGGATGGGGGCAAATATGGCACGTCGCTTAGTGCGCGGCGGCCATCAATGTGTTGTGTACGACAGAAAGCCTGAACATGTGAAACAACTAGTTAATGAAGGCGCTCTGGGTTCCGTATCACTGGAAGATTTTATCAACAAACTCAGCAAACCCCGAACTGCCTGGATCATGGTAACTGCAGGTGAACCGACAGAACAGATGGTCGAAAAATTAGCAAACCTTATGGAGGCAGGAGACATCATCATTGACGGCGGCAATTCTTACTATAAAGATGATGTGCGTCGGGCAACGGCGCTGAAACAGAAGAACATCCATTATGTTGACGTTGGCACAAGCGGCGGCATCTGGGGACTCGAACGTGGTTACTGTCTTATGATTGGCGGAGAAGCCGATATTTTTAAGCATCTCACCCCCCTTTTTAAAACCCTTGCGCCCGAACGTGAGGATATACCGCAAACCCCTGGACGTGAAGGAAAAGAGAGTACCGCAGAGGCCGGCTATATTTATTGCGGTCCTTATGGGGCAGGCCACTTCGTCAAGATGATCCACAACGGCATTGAATACGGTATGATGCAGGCGTATGCTGAGGGATTTGATATATTACGAAATGCAAATTCAAATGAATTACCCGAAGAATATCGCTATAATTTCAATGTCACCGACATTGCTGAGGTATGGCGTAGAGGAAGCGTGGTGCGATCATGGCTTCTCGATCTCATTGCAACGGCGCTCTATGAAGACCCAACATTATCCACTTACTCAGGATTTGTTCAGGATTCCGGCGAAGGCAGGTGGACCATCATGGCGGCAATCGAAGAATCCGTACCCGTTGATGTGCTTTCAGCGTCATTGTACGCACGCTTCCGCTCACGGAAGGAACACACCTTTGCCGAGAAGATACTCTCGGCCATGAGACAGAAATTTGGCGGTCATGTAGAACCGCAAAAGCAGGCGGGAGGCGGTTAACGGTTTAAACCGTTTAAACTGCTTTAACCGTTCAAACTGCTTTAACCGCTTAAACGGTTTAAACTGTTTGATTTGTGCAAACGGTTATAGGGATATACCACCCACATTACGATTTTTATTAAAGGACAGATTTACATGGAATGTACAGATGTAAAAAAGACTGGAATTGAATCGCCAGGAAAAACGGGCAACCCGTGCATTATGGTTATCTTTGGCGCATCCGGCGACCTCGCCAAACGTAAACTCATCCCGGCGCTTTATAACCTGGCACGAGAAAACCTGCTGGCAAAGGAGTTTGCCGTCATTGGCATTGCACGACATGAAATGAGCCACGACGAGTTTCGTAACAAGATCAGCCAGGATATCAAAGAGTACGCCACAAGTGACTTCGACTCCGACCTGTGGAATCGTTTTGTACAAGGACTCTATTACCTGTCGGGCGATATTCAAAATCCCGGCACATATAAACAACTTCAGGAATTGCTGTCGGAACTGGACAGGAAACACGGCACGCAGGGAAACTATCTTTATTATCTCGCAACGGCGCCCGACCTTTTTGCCCATGTGATTCAACAAATTGGCGCTACCGGGCTTGCACAGGAAGAAAATGGCCGCTGGCGCCGGGTGATTATTGAAAAACCTTTTGGACGAGACGTCGTGTCCGCCCGTTCCCTTAATAATGAAATCAGAAAGGTGCTCAACGAGAGTCAGATTTACCGTATAGACCACTACCTCGGCAAAGAAACGGTGCAAAACATCATGGTGTTCCGCTTTGCGAACGGTATCTTTGAGCCTATCTGGAATCACCGGTATATCGACCATGTGCAAATAACCGTTGCAGAAGACATTGGCGTGGGACAACGCGGCGGTTATTACGACCAGGCCGGGGCATTGCGGGATATGGTGCCGAATCACATGTTCCAGTTGCTTACCCTCACGGCGATGGAACCGCCCATTTCTTTTGAAGCCGACGCCGTGCGTGACGAGCAGGTCAAGATTTTACGGGCTATTCAATCCCTGACACCGGAAGAAGTCCTCAGATTTACCGTACGAGGACAATATGGAGACGGCACAATCAAGGGCCAGCGAGTGCCTGCCTATCGTTTGGAGCCAAGCGTTCCACCCGATTCACTTACCGAGACATTTGTAGCATTAAAGCTCTTTATCGATAATTGGCGGTGGGCAAATGTGCCGTTTTACCTGCGAACAGGGAAACGACTCCCCTGCCGTGTTACTGAGATTGCCATACAATTTAAAAGCGCCCCATTTGTTTTGTTTCGCAAAACCAGCGTTGAACACCTGAAGCCAAATCTGCTGGTGCTGCATATTCAACCGGATGAAGGTATTTCACTCAACTTCGGCGCAAAAATTCCTGGTCCGGTCGTGCACCTGGGAACGGTTGATATGGAATTTAAATACGAAGACTATTTTGGCCGCACGCCAAGCACTGGCCACGAAAGGCTTCTTTATGACTGTATGCTGGGTGACGCAACCCTGTTCCAGCGCGCCGACATGGTAGAGGCAAGCTGGGGTGTAGTGTCTACCATACAGGACGTCTGGAAGGCGCTTACAGAACGAAAATTTCCCAACTATGCGGCAGGCGCCTGGGGGCCGAAAGAGGCCAACGATCTCATGGAACGGGATGGCAGGGAATGGAGAACATGCGAGTGACGATTTCGAAGAATAATAAATCAGGCATTGTGTAAGGTAACAACAAAAAGTTTGAAATTCCTATACATCAGGTTTGTAGTGACGACTTCAGTCGTCATATCAGCGTATTGTCTATCACAAGAAAGCGACTGAAGTCGCCACTACAAATAGTCAACCTGCTTAATTAAAATGAAAATTCCTCTGCAATTAAGTTATGGCTGATTTGTAATAAATGCTATGATTAAAAGGTTAAATAAATACAACGTACTGATTGCCGCAGACCATGATGAATTATGCCGCCGGGCAGCGAAAGAATTTGTTCGCATAGCTCATGATTCAATACAGACAAAGGGAAAATTTACCGTCGTATTGTCTGGCGGTTCAACGCCTGCCGGGCTTTACAAGCTCCTGGCAAACGATGACTATCGTGAACAAGTGCTATGGTCGAATGTGTATTTTTTCTGGGGCGATGAGCGGTGTGTGCCGCCAGATCATAAAGACAGCAATTATAACATGGCTCGACAAATGTTACTCGATAGGGTACCGATTCCTAAAGAAAACATCTTTCGAATGCCAGCAGAACAGGCAGATTATGATCAAGCCTCAGCAGAGTACGAGCAGATGATCAGGACGTTTTTTCATACAAAGCAGGAAGAATTACCTCGCTTTGATCTCATCTTACTTGGTATGGGCGATGATGGGCATACAGCATCGCTCTTCCCGAAAACTTCTGCCCTTTTTGAAAATAAGCGATTGGTTACTGAAAACTACATAGAGAAATTGGGTCTCTATCGTTTGACATTAACCGTTCCCCTCATCAATCAGGCAAAAAATATTATATTTTTAATTTCAGGAGAATCAAAAGCGCCGGCATTGAAAAAAGTCCTGGAAGGCGAGTATCAACCACAAAAACTGCCATCCCAGCTTATCAACCCAATGAACGGAAGACTTTTGTTTATTGTTGACCGCGCGGCGGGTAAATTATTGAACCCTGACAGGATTTAAAACCCCGTCAGGGTTGACCTTGCATGGGCATATTGTAATATGCCTCCGCTCAATAATCACATAACGCAGCAAAGCCGCAACCAATTCTCTTGTGAAGCGGGGAGATTGCTTCGGAAAAGACCCTCGCAATGACACTTACTATGCTCTTTGATGGCACACAGCACGTTGTCATTGCGAGCGGAGCGAAGCAATCTTTCCCTCATAAACAAACTTCACCTCCTGATAAGAAGTATATGGGATTGTGAAATACTTACAAAAAAAAGATGTTTTTACAGAGTAATACTATAAACACAAAAACGGAGATTTTTACATGAAGAATACCTGCAAATACCTTATCGGCAATGAGTGGCGGGAAAGCAAAGACATCCTGGAAGTGATGAATCCCTATAACAATGAAATTGTAGGCGCTACCTTTCTGGCATCAGAAAGGGATATCGAAGACGCCATTCAGGGCGCTCTCCATGCATTCGGGGAAACGAGAAAACTGCCCGCTTTTAAAAGGGCTGAAATTCTCGGTAATATCAGGGACAGCATCAGCAAACGGAGTGAAGAATTTGCCCGGACGATTACCCTGGAGTCCGGCAAACCTATTGCCGATGCACGGGTTGAGGTGGAACGGGCTATCGGCACTTTTCAGATAGCATCTGAGGAATCCAGGCGTATGTTCGGTGAGGTTATTCCTTTAGACATCACGGAGCGTTCAAAAAACAGGGTGGGCATTCATCGTCGTTTTCCGATAGGTCCCATACTCGGTATCTCCCCTTTCAATTTTCCCTTAAACCTTATCGTTCATAAAGTAGCGCCTGCCCTTGCATCGGGAAATCCCATTATTATAAAACCAGCCTCAAAGACCCCATTAACCGCCTTGCTCCTGGGGGAAGTCATAGCAGAATCAGGCTGGCCTGCAGGCGGTTTCAGTATATTTCCCTGCAAATTAACTCTGGCAGAGCGTATGGTAACCGATGACCGCATTAAGATGCTCACCTTCACGGGGAGCGCCGAGATCGGATGGCAACTCAAACAACTTGCCGGGAAAAAAAGGGTTACTCTGGAACTGGGTGGAAATGCCGGCGCCATCATTGATAGTCCTGAAAACCTGGACTACATTGTGAAACGATGTGTGGTAAGCGCCTTTTCCTTTAGCGGACAGATTTGTATATCACTCCAGCGATTGTTCCTCAACAAAAAGATATGCGATGACTTTATGACAAATTTTATAGATAACATAAAAACCTTAAAAATGGGCAACCCTATGGATGAGGACACAAGGATCGGACCTATGATTGATGAGCAATCTGCTCAAAAGATAGAATCCTGGGTAAATGATGCAATTAAGGAAGGCGCAATCCTTGCATGTGGTGGAAAACGCAACGGCGCACTCTACGAGCCTACGGTGATTACCCATACAACACCCGGTATGAAGATAAATAAAAACGAGTTATTTGCTCCAGCGGTGACGGTTTCAACACATGAGAACTTTGAAGACGCTGTCAAACAAATCAACAATTCCAGGTACGGATTGCAGGCAAGCGTGTTTACCAATAACATTCGGCATATCTTCTATGCTTATGAAAACCTGGAGGTTGGCGGCGTAATCGTTAACGATGTACCGTCATTTCGGGCTGATACCATGCCTTATGGAGGCACTAAAGATTCGGGTATCGGCCGTGAAGGCGTCCGTTACGCCATGGAAGAAATGACCGAACCAAAATTGCTGGTGTTAAATCTGTCGTAGATAAACGGAGTAACCCCTTATAACCCTTAAACAAAGGAGAATATTATGAAGATGACCAAGGTTTTTGTAATACCGGTAGTTCTTTTGCTGTTTGTATTGCTACCCAATGTTGTTCCTGTTGAAAAAGGGGGTGCAAACTATAATGTTGAGGCTGATACTGTAAGCAACCTCTTAATGGAAGACCCTTATCATGGGTGTAAAGGGCCTCGTCATCCTGATCAAGAGACGGACAGGATGTTAGAAGTAGAAACACATCCGGCATATCAAACCCTTCGGGAAAAAAGACCATATACAAAAAGTGATGATACAAATATCTCCGCAGTCGGATGGAAGATAAAGAAAGTTGATGATGGAAAACAGTTTTCTGATTTTTATCCAAGGTCCATTGCTGTAGATGCCAGCAACCGTCCCCATATTGCTTATGGTGGCAATTATCTTTACTATACCTACCATGATGGAAGTAAATGGCATTATCAGACCATAGATTTGTCACCTGGGGTTGGTTCCTTTGCATCCATTGCCATTGATACCTTGGGCAAGGCGCACATCTGCTATTATGATGCTATAAATAGCGACCTCAGGTATGCCACGAATAGTTCTGGCGCATGGGTAACACGGACGGTGGATAGTGGTGGAGATGTAGGTAGGGATACTTCCCTGGCATTGGATAATTCAGGCAAGGTGCACATCAGCTATTTTGATGCTACTAATGGAGACCTCAAGTATGCCACGAATGGTTCTGGCGTATGGGTAACAGAAACGGTGGACAGTATTGGAGTTGTAGGTGGGTATACCTCCCTGGCGTTGGATAATTCAGGCAAGG
>JAXMAC010000028.1:14930-31746 GCA_046350595.1 Candidatus Brocadiaceae bacterium
AGTATTGGAGTTGTAGGTGGGTATACCTCCCTGGCGTTGGATAATTCAGGCAAGGTGCACATCAGCTATTTTGATGATTATCCTAACTACGACCTCAAGTATGCCACGAATGCCTCTGGCGCATGGGTAACACGGACGGTGGATAGGAAAAAAAAGGTAGGTTGGTATACCTCCCTGGCGTTGGATAATTCAGGCAAGGCTCACATCAGCTACTATGGTAATGGAGACCTCAAGTATACCACGAATGGTTCTGGCGTATGGGTAACACAGACGGTGGACAGGAAAGGAAGGGTAGGTTTTTATACCTCCCTGGCATTGGATAATTCAGGCAAGGCTCACATCAGTTATCTTAATTATACTAATGGAGACCTCAGGTATGCCACGAATGCCTCTGGCGCATGGGTAAAACGGACGGTGGACAGGAAAGGAAGGGTAGGTTTTTATACCTCCCTGGCATTGGATAATTCAGGTAAGGCGCACATCAGCTATTTTGATTGGGATAACAAATACCTCATGTATGCCCGAAAGCGTTAGCTCAGAAAGCAACCTAGCACAGCATAGCCGCAACCAATTCCCCTTTATGAAAGTGGGGAGATTGCTTCGGAAAAGACCCTCGCAATGACATTGGGGGGACTTTCTCAATACGGGCGATTGAATGGGAAAACCTGAGTCTCCAGGGTTCATAATGACAATTGATGCCTCGTACCTTCACAATTTCTCACCTTCTGGACTTTTCCAGCGCAAACCCTGTGCCCCTGGTTTCTCAAATCAAAGCGTCTGCCGTGTGGCCACACCGCTCTTTATGGCGGCATTGGCCACTGCCCCGGCTACATCCTTATGCACCTTTTCGTTGAAGACACTGGGTATAATGTAGTCTTCCGACAGGTGGTCTTCATCAATGACGTTTGCAATGGCATACGCGGCAGCAATCTTCATATCTTCATTGATTGACGTCGCCCCGATATCGAGCGCCCCACGGAAAAGTCCCGGGAAACATAAACAATTGTTGATCTGGTTATGATAATCTGACCGCCCTGTTGCAACAACCCTTGCTATTCCTTCAATGGAGTCCGGCTCTATTTCAGGGGTTGGGTTTGCCATGGCAAAGACGATGGGGTCTTTTGCCATTCCTGTTACCATCCCTTTTGTGATGGTATTTGGCCCGGAAACACCAACAAAAACGTCCTTCTCCTTCATGGCATCTGCAATGGTTCCCTGTTCATTCTTTGGATTTGTAATCTGTGCCAGCGCCTCTTTTGCAGGATTCATATGTATTTTTCTCCCACGGCAGATAATCCCTGAAGTATCACAGACCACAATATTCCTTGCCCCGGCGCTGAGGAGTATTTTGGCAATAGACGTCCCTGCAGCGCCAGCGCCGCTTATTACAACAGAAATACTTTCCAACTTCTTTTTGACTATCTTGAGTGCATTAATGAGGCCTGCAAAGCAAACCACCGCCGTACCGTGCTGATCATCATGGAAAATGGGGATATTTAAAGATGCCTTTAATCTCTGCTCGATTTCAAAACAACGAGGCGCTGAAATATCTTCGAGATTAATGCCGCCAAAGGTCGGGGCAATGTTTATAATGGTCTTGACAATTTCATCCACATCTTTTGTATTCAGGAGGATGGGAAATGCATCAATATTGCCAAATGCCTTGAACAGCATGGCCTTTCCCTCCATAACGGGCATACCCGCCACAGGGCCTATGTCGCCCAATCCCAGAACGGCAGTGCCATCGGTGATTACAGCCACGGTATTCTTAATAATGGTATATTCACGCGCAAGCTCCGGACGTTCCCTGATAGCCATACATACCTTTGCCACGCCGGGTGTATACACACGAGAAAGGTCTTCGAAGGTCGTTATGCTAATGCGGTTACTCAAATAAATCTTTCCCTTTTCATGGAGTTCGAAGACCTTGTCTTTGACACTCAGTATCTCAATAATGTCCTTTCCCGGAACAGAGAGTGCACTGATTATATCCTTGACCTGTTTTTCTGTGCTTACGTATACGGCAATGTCCCTGATTTTATATTCCCTGTCTGCCTTAATAATCTGAATATTCCCCATACTCCCACCGCATTTGCCAATGATAGTAATGGCTGTGCCCAGGGTGCCAGGGACGTTTTTCAACTTTAACCGGAACGTCACAAGATTTTCAGTAAGTTTCATGATTTCTCATCCTAAAAAATGGGAACAAAAAATACCACATATCTGTTTTAAAAGCCTGTTGTAATATTAACAATTAAGGTATCTATTTAGCCGAGTGAGGTCAATTACCCTGTCAATGCAAAAAAAACGTTGTCATTGCGAGGGTTTTTTCCGAAGCAATCTCCTGGAATCATTATGATGAGAGAAAGATTGCTTCGCTTCGCTCGCAATGACACCTAACCCGACTTTTCGCACAGAGGAAATTTAGTAGAAAAATAATACAAATTAAACTATCCTAATAGTTTGCCATTTTAAATATTACCTTATGATAAGGCAAGGGAAATACACGATATGAAAATCCTTATACTATCCGATATTCACGGCAATATTGCCGCACTGGACGCAATACAGGAAAAGGCAGATTATGTTTTTTGTCTGGGCGATATCGTCAATTACGGTCCATATCCCGGAGAGTCTATAGCACGTATCAGAAGTATGACAAAACACGTGGTTCGTGGAAATCACGACAATGCAATAGGAAGAGATATGGATTGTGGCTGCTCCTTAAAATATAAAGAACTGAGTGATGCGGGAAAGATTTTCACGGGTAGCGTCTTGAATACACAAGAAAAAGACTACCTTGCCCATTTACCCATAACGTTGGGCGTAGAATTATATGGGAAGAAATTTTTATTGGCGCACGGTTCACCAAGCGGGGATATTTACAAATACATTAAACCAAACACCCCGGATAAGGAACTGGAGGATAAGATTAAAGGTATTCATGCAGATGTTATCTTTGTTGGGCATACCCATCTCCCCATGATACGTAAAATAAACAATGTGACGATGGTAAATCCCGGCAGCGTCGGCCAGCCAAGGGACGGTATTCCTACTGCATCGTATGCGGTTTGGGAGGATGGCCATATTGAAATAAAACGGGTTCCTTACGACATTGAGACGACGGTGAGGGGATTACAGGCAACGAATATCCCCCCTCACCATATTACAACACTTGCAAAGATTTTGAGAAATGGGGGCATGTGAGCCGTGAAGTTCCTTCAATTAACTTATAACACAGGATATCTTTAGCTGATGCAATCTCCTGGCGCAGCATAGCCGCAACCAATTCTCCTTTATGAAAGCGGGGAGATTGCTTCGGAAAAGACCCTCGCAATGACACGGACTATGCGCTTTGATGGCACACCGCACGTTGTCATTATGCAATGCGCTTTGTCATTACAAGGAGGAACCGGCCATTGCGACCTTATTTTGTCATTGCGAGCGAAGCAAAGCAATCTTTCTCTCATGAACAAACAGTACCTCTTGATAAGGGGGTGTAGGGAGTTGTAAAAAACTTACAAAAAAAAGAAGTTTTTACACAGTAATACTATATAAGGGCAAGATTGCTTCGCTCCACTCGCAATGACAATGGTAATGCAAGTTTATTTAAGACGTATACTATAAATTAACACATAGTTTAAATAACTTGCCTTATTTTTATTACCCTGATATAATTTTTGGTTTATAAAAAGAACATTACTGCATGAATCAAGCATTGGGAGACTTTTGCCACAAAATCACAAAGAAAATACTTTGCGACCTTGTAGCAAGTTAGAATTTCCTAACCATAATTTAAAGAGAACGTGTTTGGGATTAACACCTATGTCAAATGAAACTGAAAAAATTACCGATCCATCTGATAAAATTGAAGTGGTACAACCGTCAGAGGTGATATTTGCAGAGCAACAGACAATCATCCAATCATTGAAGCAGGAATTAGACACCTATAAGAAAAAGGCGGGTGAACTTCAGGATTCCATAAGGCGGATTACTGCTGATTTTGATAATTATCAAAAACGGACTGCAAAGGAACGACAGACGGTTGAGCGTGTTGCGAATGAATCGCTCATAAAAAAACTGCTCGATATTTATGAAAGTCTGGAGAAGGCGGTCGGTTCACTAAAAGATACACCGGGTAACGAATTCATTGAAGGGATCAAATTAATATATAAAGAGTTTTCACGTATTCTCAAAGCGGCAGGACTTGAACCTATCCAATGTATGGGTGTTCCTCTCGACGTTTTCAAACACGAGGTCCTGATGCAAAAGGATAGTGATGATGTGCCTGAGGACACCGTACTGGAAGAGATACAGAAGGGTTATCTGTTAAATAATTTTATTTTAAGACCTGCAAAAGTCGTTGTATCAAAGAAACCAACGCAAGAACACATATTGAATCAAGATAAATCAGGAGAGGAAAAAGGAGGATAAAACATGGCAAAAATTATCGGTATTGACCTGGGAACCAGCAACTCTGCCGCAGCCGTATTGATCGGTGGCAAACCCACCATCATTCCAAGCGCAGAAGGTTCAACATTAGGCGGAAAGGCTTTCCCTTCCTATGTTGCATTCACCAAGGATGGCGAAAAACTTGTCGGTGAACCTGCAAGAAGGCAGGCAGTCAGTAATCCCGAAGGCACGATTTATGCGATCAAAAGGAAGATGGGTACGGACTACAAAGCGACCGTTCGCGGCAAAAGCTTTACTCCTCAGCAAATTTCTGCATTCATTTTGCAAAAGATAAAACAGGATGCCGAGGCATTTCTTGGCGAACGGGTTGAAAAGGCCGTGATCACGGTTCCTGCTTATTTTAATGATAACCAGCGGCAGGCAACGAAGGACGCAGGAACTATTGCCGGTCTGGATGTTGTCCGTATTATCAACGAACCTACGGCTGCATCCCTGGCATACGGACTGGATAAGGTCCATGAGTCTCAGAAAATCCTCGTATTTGACTTCGGTGGCGGAACCCTGGATTGTACCGTCATGGATTTTGGACAGGGGGTTTTTGAAGTTGTATCCACGAGTGGTGATACCCAGTTGGGTGGCACCGATATGGACAATACGATTGTCGATTATCTCGTAGCTGAGTTCAAAAAGGAATATGGAATTGACATCAAAAATGACAAGATGGCAATGCAGAGACTCCGGGAAGCGGGTGAAAAGGCCAAGATTGAACTTTCGACAACACTGACGACCGACATCAACCTGCCGTTTCTTACCGCAGATGCGTCGGGACCGAAGCACTTTACCCACACCATTACCAGGGCAAAACTGGAACAATTAGTAAGCGCCATCATCAATCGATGCGGTCATTCAATTGAACAGGCTTTAAGTGACGCCAAATTAACGCCGAATGATATTCATAAGGTCATTCTGGTTGGCGGACCAACCCGTATGCCCTCCGTTCAAAAGTTTGTAGAAGAATACGTAGGGAAAAAAATAGAACGTGGGATAGACCCTATGGAATGTGTCGCCATGGGCGCTGCGATCCAGGCGGGTGTGCTGTCCGGAGAGGTCAAAGACCTTGTCCTTCTTGACGTAACGCCGCTTTCCCTGGGCATAGAAACCCTCGGCGGTGTGCTTACCCATTTAATCGAACGAAACACAACTATTCCAACAAAGAAAAGTCAGATATTCACAACGGCAGAGGACAACCAGACGAGCGTTGAAGTGCATGTGCTCCAGGGCGAACGCTCCATGGCGCGGGATAATGTGACACTCGGAAGATTCCATCTTACCGGTATCCCCCCTGCCCCGCGTGGAGTTCCCCAGATCGAGGTGACGTTTGATATTGACGCAAACGGTATCATCAATGTCCACGCAAAGGACCTTGGCACGGGAAACGAGCAGAAGATAACCATTACCGCCTCAACGAAATTAAACAAGGACGAGATCGACCGCATGGTCAAGCAGGCGCAGGAGTATGCAGACCAGGACAAACAGGCAAAAGAAAAGGCAGAAACACACAACAAGGCAGATAACCTGGCATACAGCGCTGAGAAGACCTTAAAAGACCTGGCAGGAAAGATTGATGACGCCCAAAAACAAAGGATCGAGGCGGCCATTAAGGACTTACGAGAATCGATAAAATCAGAAGAAGAAAAAGATATCCAGCAAAAGATGGATGCACTGACAAACCTTTTACACGAAATAAGTTCCAAGGTGTATCAGGAATCAGCCAAAAAGGGTGAACAGCAGCCTCCTCCCCCACCGCCAGGCGAAGAAACCAGGCAAAAGAAGGGAAAGAAGGGCGAAGGCGGAGAGGAAGATATCATCGATGCAGATTTCGAGGTAAAGGATTAATTTCAATCGTGGCATTGAGCTAACGTTTTTGCAGGGGCGTATTGCACTGCGCCCCTGTATTAATTGCAATGAAAAGTAGCGGAAAGTTTCATTATGTATAAATCCTACGAACTCATAAAAAAACTCGAACCGAAAATTGGCGAGGACGAAGCCAAGGAGCTTATCGATTTTATTGAGTCATACAAGGGTGACATAGCGACAAAGACTGACCTTCAATTACTCAGAATCGATATAGAAAGAACCAAATCCGAGATTGAAGGCAAAATTGAAAAAACTAAATCCGAACTTGAAGGTAAGATTGATAAAACCAAATCCGAACTCGAAAACAAAATTGATAAGACTAAATCCGAACTTGAAGGCAAAATTGATAGGACTAAATCCGAACTCGAAAGTAAAATTGATAAGACTAAATCTGAACTTGAAAGTAAAATTGATAAGACTAAATCTGAACTTGAAAACAAAATTGATAAAACTAAAATCGAACTTGAAAGCAAAATTGATAAAACAAGAGCAGAACTTGAAGGTAAGATTGATAAAACAGGGGCAGAACTCGATGGTAAAATTGAAAATCTGAAACTCGATTTAATTGGTAAAATTGGTGTCTCAAAAGTAGATATTCTTAAGTGGCTTTTTGGTTTTTGGATTACTCTTTTAGGCACAATTATTGCGCTTTGGTTATCAAAGCGATAAGTGACGGTATTATTTATATTAATTTTACGCTATTAATCCAATATATGTGCGTTTATTTTAATTTTTATCGGACTGCATCTTAAAGTATTTGCCTCACGTTTAACTAATCCAATAATGCCGCTTTTCTGTGCCCTCGCATCTCTGTGCGCCGTTCCCCCATGTTTCTCAAACATTATTTCTTATCCTGCCTCAATTGGTCTTATCCAGATACTCATGGCATATTTTCTGGACATCATGCTTGGCGATCCACAGTGGCCATACCATCCTGTACGACTAATCGGCATATTTATAGGAAAGCTGGAGTCGTTATTGCGCAGATTGCCCATCTATGAACGTATATCGGGTATCCTGTTAACAGTCGTCATTGTTTCGTCAACATTTTTTATATCCCTCGTTGCAATAGATATATCGGGATACGGATGTGTTTTATGGGAGGCGTTTGCCGGAGCAACGATCCTATACTTTTCTATTGCAATAAAAAGCCTTGCAGATGAGGCAAAAAAAGTAATGACAGCCCTTAAGGAACATGATTTAATAAAGGCCCGAAAGGCATTATCTATGATTGTGGGAAGAGATACAGCGCACCTGAACGAAGAACACATAATACGCGCCTGCGTGGAGACGATAGCAGAGGGAAGTGTTGATGGCATTTTATCACCACTCTTCTATTCCTTTATCGGCGGGCCAGGCGCTGCAATGGCATACAGGGCAGTAAATACCCTGGATTCCATGGTGGGATATAAAAACGAGAACTATCTTCGTTTTGGCTGGGCATCGGCACGACTGGACGATGTTGCCAATTATATCCCGGCAAGGATCTCCGCGTTTTTGATTCCTGTCGCCGCCCTCTTTTGCGGCTATAGTTTTAAAAATTCTTTTAAGATTGTATGCAGGGACGGCCGTAAACATGAAAGCCCGAATAGCGGCATACCTGAGGCAGCTATGGCTGGCGCTTTGAGTATACAATTAGGAGGCCCGAGCACCTATCAGGGTGAAATTGTCGAAAAGCCTTTTATTGGAGATGCAATAAACAAACTAACGGTAAAATCTATAGAGGCTGCCGTCAGAATTGTGCATGTCACGACACTTTTATTTTTAATAGGCGGAATTGGTATTATTGTTTGCCTGAATATCCTATGAAACAATCACAAAGTCTTTTGGAAAACCTGGACCCTCGTTCAAAGATACTCTCCTTCCTTGCTATTATTTTTTGCATGGTATTGACCCCTATTACACGTCTTAAGGATTTTGAGCTTTATTTTCTGCTTATAATCATACTTGGTTTTCTCTCAAAGGTCACTCCAGCACAGGTGTTGAAAAAGGCGCTTGTTTTAATCCCCTTTGTCCTTTTTATCGCACTCTTTGTGCCATTTCTGAAGGAAGGACATGAATGCTGTTCAATTCAAATACTTGGCTGGAAATTGGGCATTTCCCATGAAGGTATCTGGACATTTTTAAATATTATCATCAAATCTGGCCTGTCAATCCTTATCATGATAATTGCATCCGCAACAACGCCTTTCCCCGATTTCTTAAAGGGTCTCGGATTATTGAAAACACCCCCGCTTCTGGTAATGATTATGTCATTTATGTACCGATACATCTTTGTCCTTTTAGATGAGGCCAAACGACTTATGCGTGCACGGTCGCTCCGCTCCTTTGGTCACCGTTACAAGGAACAATTTCATGCAGTAGGCTACATGATTGGGGTATTATTCATCAGAACGTTTGAACGCTCCGAAAGGATTTACCATGCAATGGTTGTTCGCGGTTTCTCCGGTGAAATACCGACCATACAACGTTTCAGGTTTTCTTTTATGGATTTTTTATTTATCACAGGTATAATCATATCGCTTTTGTTTATTGTATCAGGCGTAATTTATAAAATAGAACATACAAAAATCATTCACTTTCACTTATGGCTGGGATTATAAAGATTTCAAATCTGAGTTATCATTATCCCGATGGAACCAAGGGACTCAATGATGTAAGTTTCGAGGTGGAAAAAGGAGAAACCCTGGTCATTATTGGCGCAAATGGCACGGGTAAATCGACATTATTTATGAATTTGATGGGTGTGATTGAAGGTATCGGTCACATTGAAATTATGGGCATGACACTCAACAAGACAAATTTAAAACGCATACGACAGGAAATGGGTATGGTATTTCAAAATCCTGACGACCAGCTCTTCTGCCCCACCGTGCTGGACGACGTCTCTTTTGGACCTTTAAACCTGGGGTGGGACAACACCCGTGTCCACAATGCCTCCCATCAGGCATTAGCCCTGGTAGGGTTGGAAAGTTACGGATCGCGCGTATCATACCATCTGAGTTTCGGTGAGAAAAAAAGAGCGGCAATCGCTACGGTGCTTTCTATGAATCCAAAGATTCTCTTGCTCGATGAGCCTACCAGCGGATTGGATCCCCGAAGCACTTCAAAATTTATTAATATCCTCTATACCTTAAAATCACAGGGAAAGACGCTTCTCATTGTCACCCATGATATATTTCTTACCCAGGAAATTGCAGACCGGGTGCTGGTCTTCAGCGAAGAAAAAAGGCCTGTTGCTGTTGGGAATTATAACGATATATTAAGCAATAATGATTTATTATTAAAACACAACCTTGTTCATCAACACCGGCATCGTCACGATACACTGGTACATGAACACGAACACCGGCATGGCTACGGACATGAACATCAATAAACCTATAAGCCTCACGAACGACATTTGTGCAGATGGCATCTGCTGTTTTATGAGTATTCCCCGAAATCAAAGCCACCTCGGGATAAAAAGGTTTTTTCTCAAAAAGAGGAATGCCGCGTATGGTATAAAATTACTCTATACCGGGACTCATACAAAGGATATTATTTACAATCCCTGCCGATGCTTAAATTTTTATTTAAAAGAAAATAATACATCTATCGGCTCATCAATCCAGATCGTGTTACGATGCAGTATATTTGGCAAACGGTACAGACCATATACCTGTAAAGAATTTCCTGACAAGTCTGATAGTTTTATGTATGACATCCATGCGCCCTGCGCCTATAATGATTACATTGCCCCAAAAAATTATATTGAACTGAAACACAAAGATGCATTCCGCCTCTTTTATGCTATTAAAGACAATGACAAACTCCTGAAAAAGATTTTTCCCGGTCATACGCCGGAAGAGATAAGAAATAAATTGAACCAGTGTAACAACATAGTTAAAATAAGCGCTATCTGGAATGAAAAACCATCGGAGTATTTTCTCCTGGAAGTACCAATGGCCGAATGTGTTTTGTACATTTCCGATGTGCACCCAAAAATAAAGAATGTCACACAGGCATACGACCGATGGCAAGGGCACATTGAAAGCTGGCTAGAAAAGCATTACGGCAATAAATGGCAGGAACATTTAAATCATGCACTTGAACAGGAAAAAAACAAAGACGAGCAATAATTAAACGGAATAACGTGTTTATCCATATTCTGATATCAGCCCTTATATCCCTCGCAATATGCGACAATGGTAGCGCCAGCGCAGCATCGAAAAACGGTAACAATGTTTCCTGCATAAATATTCAATGCAATTACACGCATACCTCAGTGAGCGGGAAATGTTACTGTTGTACACGGAACAAAACGTATGAACAGTATCAAAAAAATACGGAAAATACCGAGTGCAGCTTTTACCTGTCCACCCGTTGTGTACATTGTTCAGAGGAAAATAAACTACTAGTTTGATTAATAAAGCTCTCCAGATTCGAATCTCCTCAAAAATAAATAAGGATCGTGTTATGTGGCCAACAGCAAAAATGTTATTATTGTACGACAAGATTAATAAAAGGGAATTATTAGGAGAATACAAAAAATTACTAAAAAACTCTCCGCCAGACTGGAACGCTATTCATGAATATCAACGGAATTGTGCACAATCTATACTTGAATATGCAACCAGAAACGTCCCCTTTTATCGAAATGTACTAAAGGAAAAACATATTTCCCCTACTGATATATCACCGTGGGAAATTATCAATTCGTTACCTATAGCAACGAAAGACCTTTTTCGTTCAAACTTTGATGATTTCATCTCAGACGAATATCAAAATACCAAAAAGATACATTTTTATTATACGGGAGGGTCAACCGGACAGCCTTCAAGAATTGCCGTTGACGAACACTATATGAACTTCCGATGGGCAATGATATACTATAACTTAACATGGATTGGCTATAAATTAGGCGACTGTCATGGATTCATTTATGGAAGCAATCTTGATGCAAAGGAACAATGCTCCTTAAGACAGAGGGGTCAGCACTGGCTGATGAACTCATTTCAAGTAAATGCCTTTTATTTCAATAATAATAATTTAAAATCATTCGCCAACAGATGTTTAAGAAAAAAGCCTAAATTTATCATAGGTTTTGCCTCTGCGCTCATAGAGTTCGCAAAATACGTGGAAAACAATAATCTCTCCATACAGTTTGATTTTGTTGAATCCACAGCAGAGTTCCTTTCCGGCGAGGCACAGCAAAAAATTGAGGAGGTGTTTCATTGTAAGGTTTATAACCGCTACGGATGCAGGGAAGTCGGCAACATTGCACATGAATGTATATTCCGTAACGGGCTCCACATCAACTGGCAAAGCGTCTATGTTGAAATCATCAACAAAGGTAAATATCCCTGGCTTGGTCAGGAATACGGTGATATTGTTATAACAAGCTTAAAGAATAAAGGAATGCCTTTGATACGTTACTTCGTCGGGGACATTGGAAAAATTGAAAACGCCGCGTGTCCATGCGGTATGACGAGTCCGAGACTTTACCTGGGTGGTTTCCGATCTATCGACATTTTGTATACCACTGACGGCGGCATGGTATCTGCTGCGCCATTATCATTAACAACACGGGATTTATATTCCATAATGAAAATTCAGTACGTTCAAAAAAGCTTAAAATACCTTGAGGTGAATGTCGTAACTGACCATGCTGACGACAACACTATACGAACAACCCTTGAGGGCAGACTAAAGAATATCTTTGGGAATGAAATGGAAATTCATTTTAATTTTGTTGACGACATAGCACGGGAACTATCTGGCAAATACCGCCTTACAAAGCGTTTATTTTGAAGAACTGCGCCAATAATGATTACGAGACCGGGAAACGTCCAAACAAAAAATACTTGCCTTTTACCGTGCCTGTGTTAAAATTACCGCCCTTTGATATAAGAGCATTGATGAAACAGGTTAGTTTATGAAGAACATCAACAAGATATTCTCCTCTATACAGATTCTGGTCATTGTATGTCTGATGGCCATGAGCGAAGACCGGGGAAGAATTTTCTTCAGCAAATCAGAAAATTTCCCCTGCGCAATGCATCAATGTGGCTGCAAGACGGAAGCTGATTGTAAGACACATTGCTGTTGTTCCTCCCATGAAAACCAGAGCGAATTTCAACACAACAGCGAAAACCACAACAGTTTCCGAGTCTTCATAAGCAGCTTACATTGTAAATATGGAAACAGCACATTCACCGGTATTGATTTACAGAGTAAATATGTATTAGCAGATAAGGTTCAGCCAATCACAGCATCCTTTCTGTGTTTTCTTATCAGTACCACCGTAATTTCATCTCCCGAAATACTTGCATCTTCAATAAAAAAACCACCACGATATTTCATATAAAAACCAATCCAACGTTACTAAATCATTTGTGTTTCTCGTAAAATGAGATTCTTCGCTATCACCAAGGGTGGTCGTATTGCTTGCACATGGCGCAGCAGAGCTGTTCACAGAACCCACAATTTTTTCCCTATTGTTTGGTAAAGCGTCCGTTTGAATTTACGCTGAAGTTGAAAAAGACAAGGGAAGGATTGCTTCGCTATCGCTCGCAATGACGTTTGTATGTCAACTTATATAAGACATTTACTCTATGCAGGCAGGCAGGGCGGAAGAATCTCATCACAAAAATTTTAATCATAATCCATAAAGGAGATTTTTATATGAAAATATATTGTGCAGGCGCTGTCGCGGCTTTACTCTTATCGTCTTTGAGCATTACTTATCAGGCATATGCGCATCAAACTGTCGATTTTAAAGGCACCATCGGAATCAAAGTAGAGAATGAGAATTTCCAGGAGAATGTGCATGGCACAGTATCCATTGCTCAGTGGGGACATGAAGAGACCAATGGCAATTTTGAAGAGGCGATTTTTAATTTTGAGTTTGGAACAGAAACATCATCATGTGGCGCTGCCCTGGATGCAAAATCGGTGAGGGTGAGTTCTTATCGGGAAAATAAGTTTAATACAACGAGTAAAGCATTTCCTTTAGATCTGAGCGAAGATGGTATGGCAATAGTCCTCGAAAGGATTTTGAATAAACATGGAACAACCCTCCAGGAAGCCCTTGCGCTGGATGAATGTTTTTCTATAACCGACGGTGCGGGTACGGCTGGCGATAAGATGGTATTCTTTTCCAATGCATATATTCAAAAAGGTAAAGCAACGATAAAAAAGCATTTTGTGAAAACCACGTTCAAAATAGAACCCAAGCTTAAAACCTACGATGATGGTTTTTTAAACAAAAAGGAATATCCTCTTAATGTATCCGGCAACCTGGTTATTCAGCGGGTACACCATCATTGAAAAGACAGATTGAATAAACCGCGGAAGTGCAGTAAAACACACACTTAGTGGTGAATCGGGTTGTTTTGGCGAAAAAGGGATAATGCTCGGTTAGATTATCCCTTTTTGCTTAACAAAACCGGAGTTTTTACCAGAAAATCAAAAGATTAATCTAAAGAAAGGCCTTGTTTATATGTTATTTACGAGAATTTTAACAACGATTCTCATATTCTTGATTTTGGTAAACAGGTTTGTTTATGCGCATGGAGAATGCTGTTTACCAAAGTCTCTTACTGAAGCAACCACCTCTGACATAACATTATCGCAAAAATTTGGATTATCATTTCAATACGAATATAGCAATATGCTGACGATACGGGACGGCCGGCACAAGGTAAGCCACAATGACGTTTTAAACGAAGCAGCAGCAGATTGGCCTGCCATGCCTGACAAGACACAACGTTTTACTATTCCTACGCGAATGATTATGCAAAAATATACCCTCCTGGGCGTATATACGGTTACGGAAAAGTTTCAGTTCTTAACCTCAATTCCCTATGTCATTAATGATATGAATATGAGAACATTAATGAGAGATCCATGGGGTATGGACATGACTATGGATATGAAAATGCCTACCGTAGAAGGACTCGGCGATACAACGCTTATGGGGCTTTACACACTATACACCAATACACCTGACCAGCCGACGAAAAAACTTTCGCTGGGCCTGGGTTTAAAAACCCCTACGGGCGAGAACGACCAAAAAATGGGTAATGGAACACTTATCCATGCCATGATGCAACCGGGAACGGGATCATGGGACCCGATCCTTCTCGCTCATTACCAGCATACCTTCAAACCTATACTGTTTCAGACAAATCTTATGTATCAAATGTGCACGGAAGGAGACGAGGGGTATGAATTTGGAGATAAAGTAGCATTAGACCTCATCGCCAGATATCCCTTAAACAAGTATGTAAGTCCTGGCATTGAGTTGAACAATCTTTACACAGGAAAGGACAATGACCACAACGATAAGTACTCGAGAGAGGAGACATCGCTCCTGGATAACACAGACAATACGGGCTTGACCTCTGTCTCTCTGACTCCTTCTGCGCAGGTAAAGATTCCAGGTACAAGTGTAAGCATTGATTTCAAATTTCAAAAGCCCATATACCAGAATGTCAGGGGTACTCAGGAGGTACTGGACTGGAGGGCAACGGGAGCAATTGTTTGGGCTTTTTAGTGATATAAACAGTTTTAACATTGGGTAAGCCATTCATAGTGCGGCAAAGCCGCAACCAATTCTCCTTTATGAAAGCGGGGAGATTGCTTCGTAAAAAACCCTCGCAATGACACGGACTAGGTGTTTTGATGGCACGCTGGACGTTATCATGATGCATTGCATCCTGTCGTTGTGCATTGTGCTTTATCATCGCAAAGAGGAACCAGCCATTGCGCCCTTATTCTGTCATTGCGAGCGAAGCAAAGCAATCTTTCTCTCATAAACAAACAATACCTCTTAATAAGGGGGGTGAAGGTGGTTGTAAAAAACTTGATGTTAAGGAATTTCAAACTTATCGGCTCGTTCCCAAACCTTGTGCTGAACTTGCGGAAGTAGCTGTTTGGGAACGCAATTGTTGACAAAGCTCCCTCTTTGCGTGAAGCGGAGCTTCACGAGCACGTGAATTCCCAAGCCAGAGCTTGGGGACTAGATAAAGTAGCTGCCGGAGGCAGCCTAATTCAATTTAACTTTACAGGGATTTTCATTTTAACTTATGAAATATTTTTTTTATAAATACCATACTCGTGTTGCTATAACATTTATACTCTGGATTGTTGCTGTAACATGCCGTTATCAAAACAAGATTTACTCATGTGATCTTTGTTCTTTAGGCGGATTTGGCGGAACAACCGGCGCTGTGAACCCCGTTGCGGCAGAAGCTCCTCAAAAAAACAAATATACCATAGGATACCTGTTGGAGTATCAGGACTGGGATCAGGTCTCAGTCGAAAAGGCGCATGAACTGCACGAACAGGGCCGGGATGCCCATGATCGAAAGAATGACATCTCAAATAGTATCTTTTTCAGTTATGGTATTACCGATGCCCTTTCCATCAGTCTGCAAGTGCCCTATATAGAAAGGCGTTCTAAGGAAATCCATGAAGAAGAATTTCTCGGTGAAGACGAAAAATCCGACGGTCTTGGCGACTCTATCCTCCTGGGAAAATATAAATTTTATGACAAAAAATTCGGAGCAGCAGCAATCTTTGGTTTCAAAGTGCCCACCGGCGCCACCGATGAAAGAAACAAGGCAGGGGAAAAGTTTGAACCGGAATTACAGCCCGGCACAGGTTCCCTCGACTATATGCTCGGTATCTCGGCCAATAAAAAAATCAATCACTTAATCATATTGGACGGCACCGTACTCTACCACCTTAAAACAGAGGGCGCCCAGAATTATGAATTCGGCGATATGGTAAGGGTAACAACCGGCGCCACCTTTAACATTATCGATGGCGAAAAGAAACCCACCCTTAATCTCATATCAGAGGTTATATCTCAATTTGCGGACAAGGACAAACATGATGGAGAAACAATCCGTGATTCAGGAGGAACAACCATCTTTATTGCACCGGGTCTATCTTCCCAATTAACTAAAAATCTGAAGACAACATTATCAGCTCCCGTGCCCATATATCAGGCGCTCGGCGGCATCCACCAGGAACTGGACTTCAACGTCCTCTTTAGCATGAGTTATAGTTTTTAAAGTGCCATTTATGAGGCATGGACAAACTCACGGGTAAGGTGGATTAAGGCGCTTGTCTTTTAGCGCCAAATCCACCAACATTATTCCAGCAGAAGGTGGATTCGCTTTCGCTTAATCCACCCTACACCACTGAAGACAACATTATCAGCTCCCGTGCCCATATATCAGGCGCTCGGCGGCATCCACCAGGAACTGGACTTCAACGTCCTCTTTAGCATGAGTTATAGTTTTTAAAGCGCTATTTATGAGGCATGGACAAATTCACGGGTAGGGTGGATTAAGGCGCTTGCCTTTTAGCGCCGAATCCACCAACATTATTCCTGGAACGATTTATCCCTTTTTCTTCAAGGGAAAAAGCTTGACTTCTTCTTTTTGTAATATTATATTTTGCAAAAGAATCAATTTCTTATCATTTCTCCATT
>JAXMAC010000029.1:0-11239 GCA_046350595.1 Candidatus Brocadiaceae bacterium
TAAACCGACAAGTCCCTGCCCTGCAGGAGCATGCCGCCGACAACCCGTTTCATATCATAGGCAGATGCATCAATCAACTTTGCCGAAAGTTCTCCCGTTTTTAAAAGCCTGAGACCGCTTCCCCACTTGCGCTTTGTGGTGAGAATCTCCACGGCCTTTGGCTCAAAATCGGGCGCTATGATTGCCTCTACAAAGTGGCCAGGCTCGGTAATGGCATCAGCCGTGGCGACATCGACCATCCTGTTCAAGCCCAGGATACAACCAAATGCGGATACGGGATCGCCATTGTAAGCCTTCACGAATGCATCGGCCAGGGTATTTGCAGATGCTGCGCCGCAGGGATTGGTGTGTTTTATGACTATAGCTGAAGGGCGCTCAAATTCCTTTACTAACTCTAAGGCCGCATTCAAATCAATGATATTATTATAGGAAAGTTCCTTGCCGTAAATTTGCTGTGCGTTGGATACACAGGGTTCTGTTATATTCTCTTCTCCGTAAAATGCAGCTGTCTGATGGGGATTTTCACCATAACGCAATGGTTGTCGTTTTATATAATCCAGAGATAACGCCGTTGGATAACCGCCTTTTTCCTTATCCAGACTATCAAGATAGTTGGCTATAATCCTGTCGTAACGGCCTGTCATCCTGAATGCTTCTATGGCCAGTTCAAAACGCATCTTTTCTGAAAGATCGTTGTGATTTGCCTTGAGTTCTTCAATGATAAATTGATATCGCTTAGGGTTCACCACAACGATTACGTGTTTGTAGTTTTTTGATGCAGAGCGGATCATGGAAGGACCTCCGATATCGATATTCTCAATTGCTTCCTCCAGACTCACACCTTTTTTGGCAATGGTTTTCTCAAAAGGGTAGAGGTTCACTACAACCATATCAATCGGTTTTATACCCAGCTCCTTCATCTGTTTTTTATGGGTCTCGTTGTCACGCAGCCCCAATAAACCACCGTGTACTTTTGGGTGAAGGGTCTTTACACGACCGTCCATAATTTCGGGAAAGCCTGTGTGTTCTGATATCTCTACCACACGGATACCATTTTCTTTTAATGATTTGGCTGTACCACCGGTTGAGATAATTTCCATGCCTAAATGTTGCAACTCCCTGGCAAATTCCACAATGCCTGTTTTATCAGAGACGCTGATAAGCGCCCTTTCTAACTTCGCCATCTTTTCCTCCTTAATTTTTCAATCATTAAGACTATCCACAAAGACGCAGTGAATGAAAAGGTTTAATTTTTCATCACTTTTTTGTACCCTGCGCGACTTTGCGGTGAACAAACAACGTTTTTGCGATTCTAGCAGAAGGCAAAAATCATGTCAAAAGAATAACGATGAGCTTTTTTCGTTGACTGTCCTTGTTTTTTTGTTTAAATTAAAAACTTTACATAAGTCCCATGAACATACAGATTTTAAAGGTGGCGGGAATAACCGTGTTCAAGAAGTCGTGAAAACACCAGGAAAGTGAGGGTAATTATGGCTGCTCATAAATTAAAGGTATACTGTACGCCGTTCTGTCCGAAGTGCAATGAACTCCTTGCCTATCTAAGTAAGAAAAAAGCAGATTTTGTTTCTTACGATATTGACAAAGACGACAATGCCAGAAAAGAAGTGGTAAAGATTGTCGGTACTGATGACGTCGAATCGCTCGACAAGTTGCCTATTGTGGTAGCGGGAGAGAAGGTGTTGTACGGTTTTAACAGGAAAGAGATTGATAAGTGTCTCAAATAAACAAAAAATATTAGGATGTAAAAATTATGGCAGAAGAAAGTTACCAGAAGGAATTTACCAAAGGGATTTTTAAATACAATCCCATGTTTGTGCTGGTGTTGGGTATATGCCCAAGTCTTGCAGTTACTACATCCGCAAAAAATGGGCTGGCTATGGGCGGGGCTGCAACCTTTGTGTTGATTTGCTCTAACTTTATTATTTCCATTGTCCGGTCTTTTATTCCAAAAGAAATTCGCATTCCCTGTTTCATTGTGGTTATTGCTGCATTCGTAACGATGGTGGAGTTGCTTATGAAGGCATATTTGCCGCCTGAGTTAAATGCATCGCTGGGAATTTTTATTCCGCTCATTGTGGTCAACTGTATTATCATGTATCGTGCGGAATCGTTTGCATACAAAAACAAGCCTTTGGCCTCTGTTTTGGATGGCGCCGGTTTGGGATTGGGATGGACGATGTCGTTGTGTATCGTTTCTTCCATTCGTGAGGTACTGGGCGCCGGGATGCTCTTCGGGTTAAAAGTTTCCGAATCATATCAACCGGCATCGGTGATGATTATGGCGCCAGGCGCATTTATTGTATTGGGACTTCTGCTTGGGTTTATGAACTGGCGGAAATTGAGAAAAAGCAAACAATCTATGAAGGCCTTCATGAAACATGATTAAGGAAATTGCGTTAATAATAATCAGTGTGGTTTTTGTGAATAACTTTGTCCTGGCGAAGTTTCTGGGACTCTGTCCTTTTCTGGGTGTTTCACAAAAGACGTCCTCCGCTCTTGGTATGGGGGTAGCGGTAACCTTTGTTATGACTATTGCCTCAGCAATTACCTGGATTGTGTACAATTATATCCTGCTCCCTGGTGACGCAAATATTGTTGCGTGGGTTTTTCCTTCTATTCGGGAATTGGGGCTCATCGAGGTATTAAAAACTATCAGCTACATTCTGGTGATTGCTACACTGGTACAACTGGTTGAGATGTTGCTCCGGAAGATGGTGCCTGCGCTTTATGAAAGCCTGGGTATTTATCTTCCTCTGATTACAACCAATTGTGCGGTACTCGGTGTGGCGCTTTTAAATACAACCGATTCACCAAAACAACTGGGTTTTTTACAGGCTACGGTGCAGGGATTTGGGGCAGGGATTGGTTTTACTGTGGCCATGCTTTTGATGTCAGGCATTCGTGAACGTCTTGCCTTGGTGAGTATTCCTGAACCTTTGCGTGGAGTTCCTATCGCCTTTATTTGTACAGGACTGATGGCGCTTGCCTTTTTTGGATTTTCGGGAATGGTTCAATAGTTTGATTCCATAGGAACAGTCATTTTATTTATGGGGATTAAAGTCCAGATGAGATATAAAAATCCCCCTTAAAAAAGGGGCAAGGGGAGTATCTCTATGCCAAAAAAACACAATCCCCTGAATCCCCCTTTTCTAAGGGGGACTGAGAAGGATTATATCGAGTTTTTTGACCACAAAAACACAAAGTCTTTACAAAGTAATTGATGGGTAAATGGTGCTCACGTACAAACGAAATCATTTAAAATAATTAAACTATTATGCGACATGTAATTTCTATTCTCGTTGAAAATAAGGTGGGTGTTTTGGCGCGTATTACGGGCTTAATCAGTGGCAGGGGGTTTAATATTGACAGCCTTGCCGTTGGCGAGACCGAGAATCCTGCCCTTTCACGAATTACCCTCGTTGTCAGGGGTGATGAGGCCATTTTGGAGCAGGTCAGAAAACAAATCGGAAAGGTTATCGATGTCATTAAGGTAGTCGATTTTACCGATGAGGAATTTGTTGAACGCGATTTGATGCTTATCAGGGTTAATGTCCCGGCTGGAAAACGAGGAGAAATCATTGAAATTATTGATATCTTCCGCGGAAAGATTGTCGATGTGGGACTGAAAGATCTGGTTATAGAAATTGCCGGCACTGAAGAAAAACTCGATGCGTTGTTGAATTTGATGCGTCCTTACGGAATTAAGGAATTGGTGCGGACGGGCAGTATTGCCATTGCACGCGGCGCAAAGTAAACGCGAACGTTTGCGCTGCATAAAATATTTTACAAGGTAAAGGAAGGGTTATGTTAAAAATCTATTATGAAAAAGATGCAGATATCAGTGTTTTAAAGGGGAAAAAGATTGCTGTGATTGGATACGGCAGTCAGGGTCATGCTCAGGCTCAAAATCTCAGGGAATCCGGTTTTGATGTTATCGTATCAACAAGAACGGGCACGCCGAATTTTCAACTGGCAGTTAAGCATGGTTTTAAACCGGTATCGGTAGACGAGGCTGCAAAGCAGGGGGATGTTATTCAGATTCTGCTTCCGGATGAAACTCAAAAGGCAGTATATGAGTCACAGATCAAGCCTCATTTGAAAGACGGCAAGACGCTGTGTTTTTCCCACGGATTTAATATTCATTTTGGGCAGGTTGTTCCTCCGGCCAATATTGATGTCATCATGGTTGCGCCTAAAAGTCCCGGCCATCTCGTCCGCAGCGAATTTGAAAAGGGTGGTGGTGTTCCCTGTCTGATGGCCATACACCAGGATGCTACGGGAACGGCCAGGAAAAAGGCCATGGCCTATGCACACGGAATCGGCGGCACACGGGCCGGCGTGATGGAGACTACCTTTGCCGAGGAGACAGAAACAGACCTTTTCGGCGAACAGGCGGTGTTGTGCGGCGGCGCAGCAGCCCTTGTTAAGGCAGGTTTTGAAACACTGGTAGAGGCCGGGTATCAGCCTGAACTGGCCTATTTTGAATGTATGCACGAACTGAAGCTCATTGTGGACCTTTTCTATCAGGGCGGTCTTAACTATATGAGGTATTCTGTTAGCAATACGGCAGAGTATGGAGATCTGACCCGGGGTCCACGCATCGTTACTGAAGAGACCAAAAAGGAAATGAAGCGGATTTTGTCAGAAATACAGAGCGGACAGTTTGCCAGGGAATGGATATTAGAAAATCAGGCGGGCCGGCCGGTTTTCAACGCCCTCGAGAAGAAGGACAGAAATCATCTCATTGAAAAGGTTGGCAAAGAATTGCGCAAGATGATGAAGTGGATTAACGCTAAAGAAGTATAAATTAACCACAGATTTCACCGATAACACAGATTGTAGAAACAGGATATGGTCTGTGATTTTTATTTCAAGAAGACTTGTTATATGTTTTATGTTTCCCCACTTTTCCCTCACTCCACAGGAGGGGAAAGTGGGATGGTTAAACTGGTTTTGTAAAATATGTAATTTGGTTTACAGATGCAGTTTGTTATTGTTGTTTATTTAACAAATATGAGTTGTTTATAAATATCAAACTCTTCCTGCGCCTCTTTTGTTTTACCCTGTTTGTTGTAGCTATCGCCAATAAGAAGATGCGCATTCGCATTTCCCGGGTCTAGTTCCAGCAATTTCTCACACGTAGCTATGGCATCATCAAATAATCCCTTCCGGTTGTATGCAAATGCAAGGTTGTAACGTGCATCGTGGTTTTCCGGGTTCAAGGTTAATATATTTTTAAATGTCTGAATGGCGTCATCGAACATTTCCCGATTATTGTACATAACCCCCAGATTATAACTTGCGTCAACATTTTTTGGATTAAGTTTTATCGCTGTTTGATATGCCCGAATCGTCTTCTCCGGCGAATTCTTCTTACTGTAAAGGCATCCAAGATTGTAATATGCTTTATCATTTTTTGGATATAACGACACATATTTTTCTAACGCCCCGATTGCATCATCGTTCATGTGTTTTTTCAGGTAAATATTTCCCAGATTCAGGAATGCCTCGGCGTCATTGGGGTCCAACGCAACGACTTTTTTCAGGGAACCGATTGCCTCATTCGTCATTCCACGCCTATCGTAAATTTGCGCCTTCTTTTTGTGGGCTTCGATAAAGGTATCATCTAACTCGATTGCCTTGTTGAACGCATCAATTGCTTCATCAACCTGGCCCTGGTTCAGAAGATCGACTCCTTCGACATAAAGGTTTTGGGCAGTAATTGGGGAGACAACTTCTGGTTCTGTTTGTAGTGATGGAGGCTCCTGGGTTTTTAATATTTGTGCCGGTTGTTCAGGTTCTGCTTGTTTTGGTGCAACCGGAGCTGTTTCTAATGGTTGTTTTTGTTCCGGTTGATCTTTAGCGACGGAAATAATCTCTTTAAATTCTACTTTTTCCGCTGTTTCTTTTTCTTTCTTATGACATCCTGAGCACGCTATAAATGAGATACCGGTAAAAAGAGCTAAACCACGGTAAAGTGATTTTACAGAATACAAAGCCTCAAATCGAAATGGATTTTTCATACGGTTATTTTAACCCCTTATAAAAATGTGCAGTGAAAACAGCATTTTAGTATTACAAAACAAATTGTCAAGAAAAATTAGAAGAAACAAACGACTTTAAAACATGGAAAAAGCCTGAAAATAGTCTGAAAAAAATTGACTAATACCTATCGGTATGATATAGTTTGAGCCTAAAAACGTTTACCATGGAAGCCTAAGAGAAAACCAAAAAAATCGCTACAGTATTAAAGATGAGAGAAAATAGTCTGCTGCAGACAGTGCAGATACATAAAGAATATACCAATGGCGAGCGTACGTTGCCGGTTTTGCAAGATATTAGTCTAGCTATTAAAAAGGGCGAGATTGTAGCGATTGTGGGGGCATCGGGCGCTGGTAAAAGCACACTCTTACATATTATGGGAATTCTGGATACGCCAACGTCAGGTTACGTTGTTTATAAAGGAATTAATCTGACCGAACTGAGCGCAAAAAAGCGGGCTGAGATGAGAAACCGGATTTTTGGTTTTGTTTTTCAGTTTTATCATCTCCTGCCAGATTTTACCGCGTTAGAAAATGTTATCCTGCCATGTTTGATTGGAAGTTCTTATTCAAACTGGCAAAAATTGCGGAAAGAATATACCGATAAGGCAGTATCGTTGTTAGAAAGGGTCGGGTTAGGGGGACGGTTAACCCATAAACCATTCCAGCTATCTGGCGGTGAAAGACAGCGAGTTGCAATAATACGAGCGCTTATTAACGATCCTGAGTTATTATTATGTGATGAACCAACAGGGAATCTTGATACAAAAACTGGTCATGAAATCCGGGGGTTGATCTGGGATTTGAATAAGGTACTTAATCAAACGGTTGTAATTGTTACCCACGATGAAGAAATAGCCAGGCATGCGCAACGCATTGTGCGAATTGTCGACGGGCGCATTCTGGAATAGCACGAAAAGAAAGGAGTCGAAGCTATAACAATGGGATTAAAAATTTACATCAATGGTCAACTGCTTCCTCAAGAAGACGCCAAGATATCTGTTTTTGATCATGGACTTCTTTATGGAGATGGAGTATTTGAAGGAATACGCGCCTACCATGGAAAGGTATTCGCCATGGATCAACACATGGACAGACTTTATGATTCTGCCACAGCGCTTGCTTTAAAAATACCGATAACAAAGGCTGAAATGGCAGACGCTATAAAAGGGACAATGGCTGCAAATAATTTAACAGAATCATACATCCGCGTGGTTGTAACTCGTGGAGTCGGAAAACTCGGCCTCGATCCGAACAAATGTGCAACTCCACAGATTATTATCATTACGGACACGATAGAATTGTATTCAAAAGCGTTATATGAAAGGGGGCTGGATATTGTAACCGTTTCCACGATCCGTAATCATTTTTCTGCCCTTGACCCAAAGATCAAATCTCTGAATTATCTGAACAATATTTTGGCCAAGATTGAATCGCTTCAGGCAGGCGCCGGCGAGGCCTTAATGCTTAATAAAGACGGTTATGTGGCGGAGTGCGCCGGGGATAATATTTTTATCATTAGAGACCATGTGCTTTTTACACCACCGGAAAGCGCAGGAATTTTGATTGGTATTACCCGAAATGTAGTAATGAAATTGGCTCTGGAAATGGGAATGCAGGTTAAAGAACAACTCATGACTAAATATGATTTATATATTGCAGAAGAATGCTTTCTAACGGGGACAGCAGCAGAAATAATTCCGGTAGTAAAGATCGACGGACGAATACTTGGCACTGGAAAGCCGGGTAAAATTACTCTCGAACTTTTGAAAAAATATCGGGACCTTACGAAGGTAGGGCTTTAGAGTCTGTGTGAAAAGTCTTGTCTTGCCTGTCATTGCGAGCGACAGCGAAGCAATCTTTCTCTCAAAATCCATGAAAAAGGGAGATTGCTTCAGTTGTTCCTCCTTCGCAATGACACGAGCAGGCTTTTTGTACAGACTCTTTAATCAGGCTTTTTTGATTGTGACGGAAAAAAAGAGCTGAATACCATTGCGGATACTCCAATACAAATCAGGATGTCTGCAATGTTAAATGTAGGCCAATGATATTTGTGAGCGACGTGCAAGTCTATAAAATCTCTTACAAAGCCAAACCATATTCTGTCCCAGAGATTGCCCATAGCTCCGGCAAGGATGAGTCCCAGCGCAAGGCCAGAGAGAAAAGAAGTCTTGTTTGACTTTATATAAATATAGAGAATTGCTATAATCGCAACGGCAGAAAAAATAATAAAGGCGTTGGTTTTGCCGGGAAACATGCCAAAAACAACGCCTTCGTTTTCACCTTTAAGGATATTTAAGAAACCAGGTATGAGTGTTACTTTTCCAAAATCATCTAATTGAGAAAAAACAACCCATTTTGATAGTATATCAAGAATGACTCCAAACACAGCAGCAATGCCAAAGGTGACGACATTTTTCATAATTGTTATTTATGCCTTATCAATCTCCTCTTCCCTTTGGCAATCTATGCAGAGCTTTGCATACGGCACGGCTTTCAGTCGTTCCTTGCCTATTTTTTTATTACACACTTCGCAAATCCCGAAACTTCCTTCTTCCATCTTTTCTAAGGCGCTATCTATATTACGGACACTTGCCTCCCCAGACTGGATTAGCTCAATCATAAGTTCTCTCTCGTAATTATCGGTGCCAACATCAGCCATATGAATAGGAACATTAGACAAATCACCTGATGCGTCCTGTCTCGACCTCTTTAACGCCTCCCCCTGCATCGAATCCACATTACCGACCAACCTTTCCCTTAACGAAAGGAGAAGTTTCTTATATTGAGCGAATTCATCTTTCATTTCCGTCTCCATGAATTAAATAACGAGGACTATTACCTAAAGCAACGGTACATTCCCATAAACTTTCAAATGTACGTTGGGACTTATACTTTAACATTAACGTATAAAAGATCTTAATATATTTTTATAGAAAAAAATTAAGTTTTTTATATTAACATATAATAGAAGTTTAGTCAATAAAATTTGAATTTCGCGGATTTGAATTATGGGATGTTTACCTTAAAATAAAAAGGGATACCATCTCTACCTGGTATCCCTTTTTCTCCGGTTAAGCTTGTTCGTTAAAGAATGAGCTTACTGCCCCTTTTTTCGTTCCCTGGTTTTTTCAGGAATAATATCGTTTATTTGCCAGTTACGTTCAAATGCAGTGCATGATTTATAAGAAACATCGCGCATAAGGATATTACAAAAAGCAATTTTAGCATCGAGTATAATGGCATAGTTACATCCCAGACATATACTCTTTTTATTAATCTTTTTATTTTTCATCTACCGGTACTCCAAATTAGTTAGTAGAAATAGCTAAATTAAGAAAATTATCCTAATTTCGATAATATTGATATTATCGAAATAAGTCAATGTAAAAAAAACAATATTTATTGTTGGAAACAGGGGATTTTACATCAAGAATAATTTTTTTTAAAAACTCTTGCAAATTCCGTTCACCGGTGTAATATATACCGTCAATCACTGTATTTAGGCACTATTTCCCTTAACGCCCCATAAGGAGAAAACGATGGTAATGAAAAAATTATTTACAAAAGGTGTTCTTATTATAATACCCACGATTGCATTAACCTCATCTGTCTGTTTCGATATTGTCCTTGGTGCCGATAATGCATATAAAAATGCAAGGATGGAAGAAAGACTCCAGAAAAGTGCTTTACATCAATTCAAGGCTTCTCTTGGACAGACAATCAACAAATTTGAAGAAAAGACTGACAATCTCGAGTCCATGAATCAGAATCTTGAAGGTCGTGTGAATGTGCTTTCCACAGAGAAAGATAAATTGAACAAAGCGCTTGCACAAGTGAAGGTAAAACAATCCACGATGGAAAAGGAACAGGTAAAACTCAAGAAAAGAGCCACATCCCTGGAGGTAGCCTATAAGAAAATGTCGGGAAAGAATAAGGTTGCCACCGTTCCTAAAAAGACCAAATCGGTAGCGAAAAAAACTTCTGCGACAAAGGTAACAAAAAAGAAAACCAGCGCAAAACCGCAAAGTGTGACAAAAAAGACAACGGGTACTTCAACCAGGAAAACAGTGAGCCCGAAGGTTTCTACTCGTGAAAGCGAAAAGATAGAAAATTCAAATGCTTCACAAGCCTATTCTCCAGCGCAGACACCTGAAAAACAGATACCCGCAGAGAAGCCACCAGAAGAACAGAAAACTGCATCAGCTCATGAATCTGATGTGAAAAGGATCAATGAAAAGGGTATTGAGTATGGTCGTCAGGGCAAATACGATGAGGCGATAAGAGAATTTCAAAAGGTTGCTGCCATTGAACCCAATATGGCAAATATCCACTATAATTTAGGGCTTGCTTATAAAAAGAAGGGAATGTCTGACGAGGCCGAAAAGGAATTTGCCGAATACGAACGGTTAAAAGGGCAGGAAGGTCAGAATAATTAAATATTAAGGATTAAGGAAGTTCAATGTTTCCGGTAGGAGTCAACTCCTGTTGGTGTCCGGCCACATGCATGCCGTTGTGAATTGCCGGTCGCCGTCAGGAGACGGCTCCTACCTGGAGGATATTAAGCTTCAGGTCGCTAAATGACCAATTTAACCGGCTGTTATTATGAAAATCGTGGCCACCCGATGAAGACATTAATAAACAAATCTTTCCGGGAAGTTATTTAAAATTATGCCTTCATTTATTGGCTAACGTACGAGCAGCACTTCTACCTTTCTTACGTTATCATCAAGGTCTGTCTCATCGGGTGCTTTTTCTACTTCCGCTTGAATAATATATGCTCCTTCCGTTAAACCCGCGGTATTCCAGGTATAGACAATTTTCTGGGAAGATAAGCCATCGAGTGTTTCTGCTTCCCTGCCGATAAGTTGTTTTGTTGTTGGGCATGTTACGGTTAGGATCGTTGTTATTTTGTCGGCCCGTTCGTTTCCAATGACGACTTCAATATTGACCTTTCTGCCAATAGTAGCCCTCAAGGGTGCGTCTAACGAAACAATCATTACCCCATGTACCTCTTTTACCTCCGCCTTTTTCTTTTCTCCGGCATAACAAGAGGGTAACTCGTTTGAGAAAATAAAACATATAAAAAGTACCAAAGCCAACAACCCTACCACCTTGACATGTTTTGTCATCTTCATAAACGCTCCTTTCCGAGACTTGCGTTACATCAAAACTAA